>CAIRMY010000338.1 GCA_903879775.1 uncultured Bacteroidota bacterium | reverse complement strand
TTAATATTGACGATCAATTGCATTTGAATATAAAGCGAAAATTATCGAAAAATTTATTAAACCCAGACTTTATTATTTCTGGTTTTATTGAACGTGATGGTGAAAAAATCCAAAATATAAATTGCAATAGCCTTCATTTTGGAGAAGGATATCGACAAACACCTTTTTATCAAATTTTGTTTGCAAATAATGACATTCCGAAAATCGATAATTTAGACAGTCAGGCTGTCAGGCGCTCTCTTGCCGAGAGATTGCCATCGTATGCGATTCCAGCATTCTTGATCAGTCTTGATGCTCTGCCTCTGAACGTTAATGGTAAAGTCGATAAAAAGGCATTACCCAATCCACTCTCAAATAATAATATTGAATCATTAGATAATTCTGTAAATCCGTTAGAGAAAATAGTTTTACAAGTTTGGCGAGATGTGTTGGGTCGACAAGACATTGGTGTCCACGATGACTTTTTCATGCTTGGTGGCGACTCCATGAGAGCCATTCAAATGATTTCTAAATTTAATTTACTGGGGTTGCGTTCTGAAATACGACATATTTTCCAAAATCCAACTGTTTCCAAATTGACAAATGTGATTCAAAATACAGTTCACATAACAGATCAAAGTCCTGTTATCGGTGAAGTTCCATTGACGCCGATACAGTCTTGGTTTTTTGAACAAATGAAGGACAGTTTGAACCACTTTCACCAAGCAGTGTGTTTACGATCAAAGCATCCGATAGAACTTGAACCATTAAAGAAAGCTTTTACCTCGGTTTGGATTCACCATGATGCGCTGCGAGCCAAATTTTCAATGAATTCAGGTTCTCAAGTATTTGCTGATCCAAGTGATGTACCGTCGATCACAGTCATTCAGTCTGCAGACAATGAAAATTTCAAGGATTATGAGAACAATGTTTATCATCACACCAATATTGGAGAAGGTCATCTTTTCAGTGCATTACTGATTTCTTCTAATAATCGTCAAGAACTCTTTTTAATTGCACATCATCTTGTAGTAGACAAAGTTTCTTGGGGTATCATTATTGAGGATTTTTCATCTTCCTATGAGTCAGCCCTAAAAGGTCAGACACCCGTATTACCTTTGAAGTCTGATTCATACAAAGATCATGCAGTTCGAATAAAGAACTTAAGCAATCTGTCTGATTGGTCTGACATGTCAATATATTGTAGAAATATCGCTGCACCATTGCCAGCATTTTTTGACAGAACAGATGGTTCCATTCGTCGTGGTGGCGACATGTTGGTCACATCCAAGCTTGTTGAAATGAAAGCAACATCAGAACTTTTAGATTGTATCAAGGGTAGTAATGGAATCAATTTACAAGAAATTTTGCTTTTATCTCTAGGAATGGCAATACACCGTGTCATTGGACAGTCTAATACATTGATAACACTTGAGTCACATGGAAGAGCATGGCCTGAAAATCTTAATTGTCAACTCAATAGTTTAAATTTATCTCGCACAGTAGGTTGGTTCACTGTTCATTATCCCTATATGTTAGATCTTCATCCTAACTTGTCAATTAATGATCAGCTTTCACATGTCAAGCACTCTTTGGATTCAATTCCTGATCAAGGTTGGAGTTTCGGTATTGTTGAGCCCATTATTCGCGCGCAAAATTCATCCAATCCTGTTACAGGTCAAGTAGGATTTAACTATCTTGGAAATATGTCTTCCAAATCAGAGAACAATCGTTTTGAAGTAATTTGGGAAACTGAGGGTGATACGGTAGGTTCAAACAGTCAAAGCCCTCATCCCCTTGATTTACTTTCTTACATTGAAGATAACCAAATTATCCTGCATCTGGCATACGATAAAATATCCGTTAAGAAAGAATTGGCCGATGATTTTTTAGCTTCAATTTTATCCAATTTATCTGAAATCAGAGATGGAATCTTGTTTGGTAATAAAAATATTGCTTTTACCACGAATAATTTTATTTACAAAGGACTAGATGATTCTGATATTGATGATTTGCTCTCTTAATAAATATAAGTTATTTAAAATTCCATGGATCATTTAATCTCCAAATATCCCCGTGGTGCTCGGTGGATGGACAGTCGCATCGGCAATAAACCGATTATGGTTTGCCTTCCTTTTGCTGGTGGTGGTGCATCCATATTTGCAGGTTGGAAGCATGCACTTTCAGAATATGTCGAAGTGAGCCCTATTTATTTACCTGGGAGAGAAGTTAGATCTAATGAACTTCCAATTTCGAATATGCTTACATTAATTAGTGAGTTGGTATCATACTGGAAATATTGTGATTTTATTCCTGATGTGGTATTTGGGCACAGTATGGGTGCTGCTTTAGGATATGAGTTGTGTGCTGCTCTTCAATCAAATGGTTTGCCAGTACCTAAATTGTTGATCTTGTCTGGACACGCGTGTCCAGAGTCTAGAATCTTTAATTCGTTTCATCATTTAGAAGATAGTACATTTATTAAATCTATCTTTTCTCTTGGGGGTTTAGATCCTGAGATTACAAAAAGTCCAGAACTAATTGCATATTTATTACCAATTTTAAGGGCTGACTTTACTTTAATTGAAACATGGAAGCCTTCAGAAGTTATTCTTTCAGATACTGATATTTTGACAATTTCCGGTGAACAAGATGAGTCAGCTTCTTTAAAAAAAATGATTGGTTGGAATAAATACACTAGCTGTCAAGTAAACTCAATCACAATACAAGGAAATCATTTTTTTATACAGCAACAACGCTCTGAGTTATTAATTTTGCTTAAAAATAAACTCATGAATTTTTTTAATAATTAAAATGTTTAATATTGAATTTTCATCAATAGATTCTTATGATGATA
>CAIRMY010000337.1 GCA_903879775.1 uncultured Bacteroidota bacterium | reverse complement strand
TCGTAATTACAAATCCTTCAGGAACTCCTGCATTTTTAAACGCTCCAGAACCAATAGAGCTTACTTTTACTCCTGTTTTAATGTCCAGTTTTGTTCGTTCTTCGCGGGAGGTATTGTCTAATTTCATACCTAAAAATTCTGAACTAGATGTTTTAGCAGCCGGTTCAATTTTAGCTGTACCATTCTCTCCAAGTAATGTTGCTTGAAGTTCTTTTTCGGAATTTCCTCTTCGTAAAGTAATTTTAATTACGTCACCAGGTTTGTATTTGCCCACTTTTTCTTGAAGGCGACTTGAACTATTTACTTCATCCCCGTCAATTTTAAGAATGACGTCCCCTTTTTCAATGCCCGCTTTCTCTGCAGCACCTTTTTCAACTACTTCGGCAACATAAACACCTTTAAGATCTTTCAAATTCTTTTCATCCATTAAGTTTTGGTTGATTTCTTGAATAGAAACTCCCAACAATGCGCGTTGTACTTTTCCATATTTCATTAAATCGTTCACCACTTTTTTCATCAAGTTCACAGGTATGGCAAACCCATAACCCGCGTAAGAACCTGTTTCAGACGCAATGGCAGTATTAATTCCCACCAATTCTCCTGCAACATTCACTAAAGCACCCCCAGAATTGCCAGGGTTAATTGCAGCATCGGTTTGAATGAAATTCTCAATTGCATATTTATTTCCCTTTGAGCGCAACAAATCAATATTTCTACCCATTGCACTCACGATACCAAGGGTTACTGTACTTGTTAGATTGAAAGGATTTCCGACAGCTACAACCCACTGCCCCACTTTTACATCATCGCTATTTCCAAGTTTCAAAAATGGCAAATTGCCTTCCGACACTCTTAATAACGCCAAATCAGTATTCTTGTCTGCACCCACTATCTCTGCCATAAAAGTGCGTTTGTCATTCATAACAACTTCAATTTTGGTTGCACCTTCAACAACGTGATTGTTGGTTACAATATAGCCGTCATCAGAAATAATGACCCCTGAACCAGAAGCTTGCTTAGGACCCTGATTGTCGAAACGAAAATTTGGGCCTTGGAAGAATTCAAATGGATCAACTGGCATTTCTCTTTGTCCACCTTCTGGAGCAGCATTGCCTTGAATGGTGGTTTTTATGTGCACAACTGCAGGATTTGCAATTTCAGAAACACCGGTAAAATCGAAGGCCGGTATTGGATTTAAGCTGGCATATCGAGCAAGTTGCGCGGAAGCACCTTGATTTTGATTGATATCAAAAGCCCCACCATTGTTTTTAGCAACCACAAAAAAGCCCATTAAACTAACTGTACCACCGAGTAATCCAGCTAAAAAGAATGTTAAAATCTTGTGTTTTTGAAAATACTGTTTCATATTTTTATATTTTTTGAAGATTTGTTTGCAATATCAACGCAAAAATCGTGATTGTGCTTTAATTTGCATAGAAATTCATTTACCTTTTTCGACAAAAGGGTATTCATAGTCCGTGAAATGCAAGTAACCAACAATTCAACTGAATTAATTCTGCATCGCTTAAAACAAAGCGATAGAGATGTATTGGTGGAACTTTATAAAGAAAACGAGGCTATGATCGTAAAATATATACGTGAACAAAATGGCAGAACTGAAGATGCCGAAGATCTTTTGCAAGAAGCA
This sequence comes from uncultured Bacteroidota bacterium, assembly GCA_903879775.1. Classification (GTDB taxonomy): domain Bacteria; phylum Bacteroidota; class Bacteroidia; order NS11-12g; family UBA955; genus VMCP01. Next base: position 7,014 of record CAIRMY010000337.1, on the reverse strand, counting down.
TTGATTGTACTTTGGAAAAATGCAAAGAAACCGGATTTTACACTCACAGCAAAACCTTCAACTTATATTTATGCCATTGTGAAAAATCTATGGCTAAAGCAAGTCGATAAAAATAAAAGAACGTCCCCCCAAGAAAACATAAACCCTCAATTACATGCAACTTCGCAAGACACAGATTCAAAAATGGATCTTGCAATCGTAAGGAAAATGCTCAATCAAATGGGCGAAACATGCCGTCAAGTATTGCTCATGTTTTATTACGATGGATTTGACATGCAAACCATAGCGAAAGCAAATAATTTCTCAAATGCAGATGTTGCAAAATCTAAAAAGCATCAATGTTTGAAAGAGTTAGAAAAACAAGTCAAATCCCAATTTAGTTCCACCGATTTTTTCAGATAAATCATGAATATTGAAGATCCACGCATACAGCTGTATATCGACAATGAAATGTCTGAATTGGAAAGAACTACTTTTGAAAAAGAGTTGGAATCTTTCCCTGAAATCCAAGAATATATTGCGTTTAAAAAATTCATTATTGAGGGAATTCAGTCTGAAGGCGACGAGGAGCTCAAGGAATATATTCGAACCAGAGTTGAAGATGAAGGTTCGGAAAATCAAACCAATTTATGGCTTTATGCCGTGGCTACCGTAACTGTTGTTTTGGTGTCGTATTTCTTTATCATTCAATATATCAAAACGGGTAGTATTCAGGAAGCATCTAAAGTTTTGGTTTTAAATGAACCAAGTTTACAGAAAGAGAAATACAAAACAAACAAGCCATCTTACGTGCCAAATTCTTTGCAATTTGATTCAAGCATTGCCGTTTATGACTCAACATCAGCGGTGATTGCAATGAATGAAAATGATGCTATAGACCTTGATGTTCCGGGAAAAGATGAAGCAATGTCACCTGAACCTCCAAGCGTGGCATACCAATGGGATTATGGTGATTCCCGAAAAGATTTGAATTTGAATAAAGAAGACAATATTGTTCATCAATCGAATTTGGTTCCAATCAAACTTGCAATGAATACAATGACGGCAGACCAAGAAGAAAAAATGCCTGCCGCAATGGGAAAAACGAGTCGCAATTTAGACCTAAAAAGTAAAAAGGAAACTTCATTTAGAGATAAATCTGCTCCAGCACAAGACACTTTAGCACTTTCGAATAATCACAATACTGAAATTAAAAAGCCTACCCAAATTCGGAAATTTTCTTTGTATTTCATTCAAAATACGACCGATAAACCAACGTTGGAAGTGGCTTACAAAGATGGCAATGCCATTTTGAAATTATTGAATTTAGACAGTGAAAATCCTTTAGTCTATTTAATTAACGACAAATACTATCTTGAGTTAGGATCAAAAATGATTTATTTTATCCCTCAAAACAATACAAAACTGATTCTACCAAAACCAATTACAGATAAGGCTTTAATTAAGGCAATTCAAAATTAATGACAATTCCATTTGTAAAATTTCAAGGCACTGGAAACGACTTTATTTTAATCGACGGAAGAAATAAAGACTATTCGAATATCCCAGTAAGATTAATGTGCGACAGACATTTCGGCATAGGAGCTGATGGACTGATGATTCTTCAAAACAAGGAAGGTTATGACTTTGAAATGGTTTATTACAATTCTGATGGGAATTTGAGCAGTATGTGTGGCAATGGAGGTCGTTGCATTGCATTTTGGGCGCATCAATTGGGCATTTCCAAGAATCAAAAACTGCATTTTTGGGCACCAGATGGGGCGCATGAAGCAGAAGTCAATGACAATACTGTTTCATTAAAAATGAACCCTGTAAACTCTTGGAAAATGATTGACAATGTAACAATTGAACTCAATACGGGGTCTCCACATTATGTTTCTTTCGGTTGTGACAACATTGATGAATTAAACTTAATTGATTGGGCTAAAAACATTCGATTTCATGAACCATACATTCAAGAAGGCATCAATGTAAATGTAGTAAGCATTTTAGGTGAGAACCACTTAAAAATGCGCACGTATGAAAGAGGTGTAGAAGACGAAACCTTGAGTTGTGGAACAGGTGTAACAGCGGCTGTTTTGGCTTCTGTTATTTTGAGGGACAATTTAGAGGGGATTTATATACAAGAAGGCAATAACGAAATCAAAATGTTAACCAAAGGAGGAAGCCTTAGTATTTCTTTTGAAAAAACAGTTGAAGGATTTGACAATATTTGGTTAATTGGTCCTGCAGAATTTGTTTTTGCGGGTCAATGGTAGAATGAAAATCACCTATAAAAAAAGAGGCTGTTTCAAATGAAACAGCCTCTTTTTTGTGGTTAAATTTTAGATTATTTAACCAATATTTTAACTGCCTTGGTATTTACATCACCAGACACAGAAGCTAAATAATAACCTTGTTTCAAGCCAGAAACATTTAATTGCGCTTTGTTTGCACCATTCACAATTTGAATGTTTTGGGTTAAAACTACTTTACCAGATAAATCATATACCGATAGTCTTGCAATACCTGATTTAGAAGCTGTAAAACTAATTTGAGTAAAATCTGAAGTTGGATTTGGAGCAACGGTTGCATTCAGTTTATTCGATGCAATGTTCTTAGTACCAGTTAACAATGTAGTTGATTTGAAGTATCCACGACCGTGAGTACCAATATACATAGACATTCCTTCCCAAGGTTTCCATTCGTAACCACGAATTTCAAATACAGGAACTCTCGCCATTCCATTGTTTGATTCTTCCCATTTGGTTCCACCAGTTTCAGTTACCCAAACACCTAAATCTGTACCTAAGATAATTCTTTTAGAATCATCAACATCAATCACAGCATCATAAACAGGCATTGAAGGTAAGTCACCAGTAATGTTTGTCCATGAAGGATTTAAATCACAAGCGTTTTTAGATTCAAACACGTAAGAAGAATTACCATATCCACCAAGAGTAACCACTACATGGTTAGAATCGTTTTGATTTACATTCACAGAAGTAACTGTTCTACCAGACGTACCAGGAATTGAAATTAATTTCTGAGTTACACCGTCGGGAATATCATTCACCCCTGGATTTGCTGTTAAAGAGAAATCAGCATCTTTTAAACCCGAAACACGATAAAGAGCACCCGGTTTAGCAATAAATAAATGGTTGCCATCTGGCGTATAATCCATTTCGATAATTCTACTATTTCCTAAACCAGAAGCTACGCGAATCCAATATACTTCGCTTGCAAAATCAGTTGGATTGATTGCAGCCCAAACTTCCGCATCTTTTGCGAGATATAATTTTGATTCTGTTGCAGACTTTTCAAACAAACTAAATGTTGTATTGAAATCTGTTTGTACAGTGCCTTTTTGGCGAAGATCCCAGAAAGTAGAAGCCGATTGCCCACCATTTCCGGTTCTAGCAACAGTACCATAATAAGTACACATGAAAATTGTACTTGGAGTAAATTTAGAAAATTCTACATCAAATCCATCACCACCATAGATACTCGTTCCCATTTTGGAAACTTTACCAACTGGCGCATTTCCTTTGAAGTTAATTAAATAAGTACCATTGTCTTGAGAACCACCAACAACATGACCTAATGAATTTGCTGCAACATTGTATAACTGCAAAGTCGTATAACCTCTATTAATACTTGTCCAAGTACTCAGATCTTGTGAAGAATAAATACCTCCGTCGCAACCAATGATACAAGTAGCAGGAGTGGTATTCATATTCCAATGAATCATGTGTTTATCTGCATGCACGTAATTTGTATTCCACGGAGCACCAAAAGTACTACCAATTTGAAGATACCCATTGGTTTCGTCCCAAGTTGCTAAGTCAACACCGCCCATAATGACTTTGTTTTTATTTGTAGGAATCACACTAATCACGTTATCGTACCAACCTTGTCTGTTTGGTCCAAAAATATCAGTTACAGAATTCCCATAAACCAATTGTGTCCAATTTGCGCCACCATCAGTGGTTCGGTACATCCCACCTAAAGAACCGTTACCTGAAGCACCTAAAATATAAACATAGTTTGGATCTTCTGGAGAAATTGCAATTGCTGTTCTGCCTCCGGTGTTTGCTTTTGTATTCATAATTTTCATGGCGCCAGCAGCATCTGCTTTATAAACTGCACCACTTCCATTAGAAGCCCATAAAACTCCATTCTTATCAATTTTAATTTCTTTGGTGCTACCGTTACTGATTGTTTTCAGAGTAGTGCCATCGGTAATTGAATATAAACCCGTTTCTGTTCCAATGTAAATTTTATTTTCCGTTGGGTGTGCAACCATTGTGTTACAAACCTGGAAACGGTTATCTTTAGCAATTGAAAGCACATTAAATGCTGAACCACCTTTGTTAGAACTTTTGAAAATACCGCCGCCGATAAATGCGGGAGATCCATTTCTTGTTCCGCTAAGATTGGTAAACCCACCTTCACCTGTGCCATAATAGATCGTACCATCTGTAGATTGAGCCATACAAGTTACATTTAGGTTATCTTGTTGATCGTTCACAGGTGTCCAACTTTGACCATAGGTTGTTGATCTAAATAGACCACCGCTTACGCAACCAACGAACCAAATGTTCGCAGAGTCTTTATGAATAATCATTCCACGGGTTCTACCGCCAACATTATCGGGACCTAAATTATCCCAAACAATAGATTTGTTCAATCGACTTTTCACTTTTAAAGCATCAGCTTGCGCAATTGCATTTTCCATCCATTGAGGTTCCAACGTTCCTGTTTGTTCGTTGAGTCTCATGCTATAAATTGAGCGGATTGCACCTTCGATTTCTTCTGTTTCATGGGCATTCTTGCCTCCGAAGAAATTCAAACCATTTGGTGATTTCAAATTGTTTTGAAATCCAAAGATTGAAATTCCCAAGCAAATTCCAGCTGAAATAGCAATTGGTAAGTATGATTTTATCTTCATATTCAGAATTTTATATTTTGATTAATAAGTAATAGTTGTTTTGCAAATTAATATAAAAAGAGGGGCTTTTCCAATTATCAAATGAATGTATGGATGTATATTGTGTAATTTTTTAATCATAAAATAAACAGATGGCCATTGAAATGTCTTAAGAAGTTTATAAAACGTGCTTTTCAGCGTGATATGAACTTCTAACCAATGGTCCACTTTCCACAAATCTAAACCCTAGATTTAATCCATATTCCTCCCAATATTTAAATTTATCGGGATGTACGTATTCAGCCACCGGCAAATGCAATTTAGTTGGTTGTAAATATTGACCTAATGTAAGTACATCACAACCATTTTCGCGCAAATCATGAATGAGTTTTTTTACTTGATCATCGTTTTCACCGCAGCCTAGCATAGCACCACTTTTGGTTCTGGATCCATATTCTTTGGTGCGTTTAATTTGCTCCAAACTTCTCGCATATTTTGCTTGAGGCCTTACCAATCGATAAAGCTCTTCTACTGTTTCCATATTATGACTCACCACTTCTGGTTTAGAGTCTAAAACCATGTAAAGTAAATCCCATTGCGCTTTAAAATCTGGAATTAAGGTTTCAATTGTGGTTTGAGGACTAGATTTTTTAACTTCAATGATTGTATTGGCCCAAACCGTTGAACCCTTATCTTTGAGTTCATCGCGATTTACTGAAGTAATTACACAGTGCTTAACCCCCATTAATTTGACTGCCTCAGCAACGCGTTTAGGTTCATCTAAATCATAGCTTCCTGGCCTACCTGTGGCTACAGCGCAAAAAGAGCAACTGCGCGTACATACGTTCCCTAAAATCATAAATGTTGCAGTGCCTGCACCCCAACATTCTCCCATATTCGGACAGCGGCCATCTTCACAAATGGTATGAAGTTTATGTTCCTTCACAATTTTCTTCACATTGGTGTAATTTTCACCAATGGGTATTTCAATTTTTAGCCATGAAGGTTTTGAAGGACCTTTTTTCTCTTTTGCAACAATAGGTAGTTCGATCACGTGATTACAGAATTTAATTTAATTGATATCGCCAAATCCGAATGCAAAGTTAACAAATAGAGCTGGGAAGATTTGTCTATTTGTTTCTTGTGTATATAATAATGGTATTCTTTGAACAAAAACGTCGGTTGAGAATCCTAAACTCAATGAATTTGAAATTGACCGGTAGCTTCCCCATTCGAAAGTTATACCACCAGAAACACCAACTCCAGATTGGAATTTCCCGGAATTAAAGCCTTTGGTAAAAGCAGAAGTGCCTCCAATTAATTTAGGATTATGAATCCCAGGATTGTATTGCACATCATTATATCCATCGAATGGAGGCGTGGCATTGTAATATAAAATAAATACAGGCCAAGAATATGCAATTGGCAAACTCAGATTGCCAAAAACCTTACATCCTATATCTAGGCGCGATTTTCTTTGAGTTAAGGAAATCGATTTCCCATAAAAAGGTTTAAAAACCCAGGAATAATTTATTTTATCAAGTTTGAAAGGTTGGGCTCCTGGCAATATTTGACTCACAATTGAAATTTCTTTTGGATCAGTTAAATTTCCAATTTTGAAACCAAAAGTTTCACCTGAATTAGAACCCTTTAATTGAGAAAATTTAGAGACCCCAAAATCGAATCCAAAATTTCGAATTTGTGCGTCTATTCCCCAAATCACGCTTTTTTGAGCCTGAGTTATCCCCATTAAAGCGAACAAGGTTATGCACAAAGCGGTGTATTTTCTCATTTTTTGAATGAATCAAAGTTAAGTATTCCACTTTTATTAAAAAAGGGGGCATTTTGAATAAATTTACTCCACTTTGCCCCACAATGTAAAAAACCCTTGTATTTACTAAAGTTTTTACTATTTTTGTACTGTCTAAATCAAAACGAATGACTCAATTTTTACCCAAAACCAGCGCAATGTGGAGGAATGTGGATAAGAAGTGGCTAATTTTGGGAAATTGTGGGAAATTGTGGGAAATTCTTTTTTTATTTAGCAGACAGAAATCCAGCACAAAATGTCGGGACTAATCGGAGAATATAATTGCAAGCTAGAC
>CAIRMY010000336.1 GCA_903879775.1 uncultured Bacteroidota bacterium | reverse complement strand
CACGCCATCTTGCCATTTCATTGTGGTTGCCAACCATTCAAGAAATCGGCCAATGGCGAAGAATCCTCAAGTTTATTTGCAGCCAACCGCGATTTGGGCGTAAGGCCTAATTCGTTCATGATCTTTATGCAATTTTCCATTGCTTTGTTTGCAATGGCTATATAAGGATTTGGCGCAAGCGTTTTGCCGTTGTTTATCTTAATTACCAGTGGATGCTTGTCTTGCTGCGACCTAGCATCAATGTACGTCTGCATTTGGTCGGCCAACATCATTAACGTGTGCCGGTCTTGATCAGTGCCAATGCCGTAAACGTCAAACAAATACTTGGCGGTTTCATCAACGAACCGCTGCTTAGTAAATAACTCCGGTTGGCTTGCCCATTCAGCAAACGGAATTCGAGCCTTTAATTTTTCAGGCAGCATAATGCCGACATTCATGCCTTTGCTGCCATGCATGGCGTGAACTTCTGGCGGCAATTTATTGTGCCCAGACATTTTTACTCTGCAAATTTAAATGAATAAGTTTTTACGTCAACCCTAAAACCTTCTTTTCTTTTCATGTTTCCGCCAATTACATTTTTTGTTTTTCTTTCTATATTAACCAATTTCCATAATGGATCACGTTTCATAGCAAGGTAAACAGGCGTTGATGAAAATTTAGCCCAACATTCGTATCCAATAGAAGTCATGTATTTTGAAGTTTCTGTAATTAATTTAATTCCCATTCCAAGACCAGCATAATCTGGATGAATTACAGTTCTATTGCTGTGCATTTTCATTTTGCCACCTCGATGTGGCACATAATTAGCAAAACATTGGAATCCAATTTGATTGCCTTCGTGGAACAATCCAAAAGTTTTCATATGTCCACCGGGCAGTCTATCGTTTAAATAATGATACTTGCTAAAATATTTCCATGATTTGTGATCGACTTCTTTAATGTCAAACTGCAATTGTTCTGGTCGTTTAAAGTTTTGACAAAGTGACCTCCGGTCAATATATTCTTGTTTATTACAATCAATTACCCAATCAGCGTTTAGCCAATCAGCAACATCGTAATGACAAGAAAGTAAAACAATTTTTTTATTTGTTTTCCGTGCGTGCTTTGAAATGCAATGACTCATAACTTTGGCAACTGTTCTGTCAACCACAGAGGTCCATTCGTCAATAACAATAATGTCATCCGAATTTCTTGCCATTTGTAACGCACATTCAGCCCTTGCTTTTTGACCGTTTGATAAAGTATAAGCCGGTCTAATCCAACAAGCGACTGCTGTTAACCCAACGCCCGCCAACATTGCGGCACATTCTTCGTATTCAAAATGTTCTGGAAATTGATCTATGACAGGTTGGTTAGGATCAAGTATTTCTTTAAAACGATCTTCGCCAAATATTTTTTTTGCAAAAGTTGTTTTGCCGCTTCCAGATGCGCCAACAATTAACCCAATATTAAAAGCTGATTCAATGTCAGCAGAAACTTTGAAATGATGAATTGATTTTTTTGTTTGGTCTATATCTAATGAATTGGCGGCTTTTGTACATCTAAAAGAATCGGCTACTGGTGATTGTAAAATTAATTCATAATTTTGCATTCAAAACCCCTTTCTTTCATTTCATCAAATAATTTTTGCAATTCCGTTTCTGTAATTGTTTCGATTAACAATAAATTTCTATTTCCATCGTCCGACATTTCTTTTATTTGATCATCATCAATATT
>CAIRMY010000335.1 GCA_903879775.1 uncultured Bacteroidota bacterium | reverse complement strand
CACGTCCAGAAGGCGGCGGTTTCAATAGAGGCCCCCGTCCAGAAGGTGGCGGATTCAACAGAGGTCCACGCCCAGAAGGCGGCGGATTCAATAGAGGTCCACGTCCAGAAGGCGGCGGATTCAACAGAGGTCCACGTCCAGAAGGTGGCGGATTCAAGAGAGGTCCACGTCCAGAAGGCGGCGGATTTAACAGAGAAAATGAAAATCGTGGTGGTTTTAAATCACGATTTAATTCAAATAATAATTCTGAACAGGCTGAAGACAAGCCAAAGAAATTGTCAAAAAAAAAGCAATTTGATTTTGAAATTACAACCGGATTTAAAGGCAGCAAGAAAGAGTTTAAACAAGCTGGTGATAAATTAAGTTTGGGCAAAGAGCTGTCAATTAGAGAAATTCGTTTAAACCGATATATTGCTAACAGTGGAATGTGTTCTCGCAGAGAAGCTGATTCATTGATTGAACAAGGACTGGTTAAAATTAACGGAGAAGTAGTTACAGAATTGGGGTCAAAAGTTAGACCAAGAGATGAAGTGAAAATTGATGGAAGAAAGATTGTTCCGGAACAGCCAGTTTACATCATTTTAAATAAGCCAAAGGGATATATCACAACTACGAGTGATCCTGAGGGAAGAGATACAGTTATGGAATTGATTGATTTACCTGGTAAGGAAAGAATTTATCCTGTAGGTAGATTGGATAGAAACACAACTGGAGTTTTGTTATTAACAAATGATGGTGAGTTTGCTCAAAAATTAACTCATCCTAGTTTTGAAATTAAAAAAGTTTACCGAGTAACTTTAGATAGTAAACCTACCAAAGATCATATGTTAGCATGGGTAGAAGGTGTTCAATTGGAAGATGGATTAATGTCTTTTGAGCAAATTGGATGGGTTGAGGAAGACGAAGAAACAGTATTGGGTGTAGAAATTCACAGCGGAAGAAATAGAATTGTAAGAAGAATGTTTGAACATTTCGGATACGAGGTTACCGGTTTGGATAGGGTATTGTTTGGAGAATTCGATAAATTAAAGTTGGGTCGCAGCAAATGGAGATTCTTAACAGAGAAAGAAATTGCATACGTTGAAAGATTGAAGCGAAAAGCACCAAAAAAGCCAACAGATTTATCTTCAGTTGATCTAGAAAATTGGGAATAAGATTTAATAAATAATTATAGAAGTCTGTGAATGTATTATTGTTAGGTTCAGGCGGAAGGGAACATGCTTTTGCTAGAGCGCTTAGCTCAAGTATTGGTATTTCTAAATTATATATTGCTCCTGGCAATGCGGGCACAAACGAATGTGGCCAGAATATACAGTTGAATCCATTGGATTTTGATGCGGTCATCAAATTTTGCATAGACAACGATATTTCATTGCTAATTCCTGGCAATGAAGATCCTTTGGTTCATGGGATTGTTGATTTTATAGAAGCTAAAAATATAGAATTTTCAACTTCAATAAAAGTTGCAGGTCCTAATCAATATTGTGCTCAATTAGAAGGCAGTAAAGATTTTGCAAAGGCTTTCATGATTCGTCATAACATTCCTACGGCTGCGTACAAAACGTTTGATCATCAAAATATTTCAGAAGCTGGTGATTTTTTTAGTCAATTACAACCGCCTTATGTATTAAAAGCGGATGGATTGGCAGCTGGGAAAGGTGTTATCATAACATCTGATTTAGCGGAAGCCCAAAAAATTCTAAATGAAATGATTTTAGGAGGGATGTTTGGAGATGCTTCAAAATCGGTTGTGATTGAGGAGTTTTTACCAGGAATTGAAATTTCAGTTTTTGCAATTGGAGATGGAAATTCGTATAGGATTTTGGCATCTGCTAAAGATTACAAAAGAATTTTCGACAATGATAAAGGTCCGAATACTGGGGGTATGGGTGCAATTAGTCCTGTCCCGTTTGCTGATGAAGCATTTATGTTGAAGGTTGAAAATGAAATTATTCGTCCAACTTTTGAAGGATTAAAGTCAGAAGGAAATCCGTTTAAGGGGTTTTTATTTTTAGGACTCATGAATGTTGATGGTCAACCTAAAGTTATAGAATACAATGTGAGAATGGGAGATCCAGAAACTGAGGCAATTTTTCCTAGATTAAAAACAGATATGTTGGAAATGTTGGATGGAATTGCAACTGGAAACATTTCTGAATTGGATTTAGAAATTGATTCTAGAACGGCTGCAACCATTTTTTTAGTTTCAGGAGGATATCCGGGAGACATTGAAAAAGGAAAGAAAATTACGCTGCCAAATGATTCAATGATTGGCAGTAATCAATATATTTTTCATGCCGGTACAGCATTGAAAGATGGAGAATTATTCACAAATGGTGGCAGGGTAATTGCGGTAACTTCATTGAATGGAGATATACCATCTGCTTTAAATGATTCGAATAAACTTGCATCTGAAATTAATTTTGATGGCAAGTTTAATCGCAAAGACATTGGATTAGATTTATTGAACTATGGAAAAAACTGAATTTGATGCACAATTAAAGAGGCGCATAAAATCGCCTTCAAGACACATGTTAAACTTGTTTTTAAGAGGATTGTTAGTTGTGTTGCCAATTGCCCTAACAATTAGTATCTTAATTTGGGTGCTACAGATTATTGGATCATTCTTACATTTGGATAAATTATCATTTGGAGCGATTGTCTTGTATTTGATTTTGGGAGTTATTGTGATTGCAATGATTGGTAAATTCACAGAAGGTGTTGTTGCGAAGCAAATTTTAGAGTTTTTTGAAGGAATTATTGAAAAGGCGCCTGGGTTGAATTGGATTTTTGGTACAACCAAAGACATGACTCAAGCATTTGTTGGAGAAAATAAAAAATTTAATATTACTGTAAGGGTTGAAATTTCTCCTAATGTCTACAGAATTGGATTTTTAACACAAGAAACAATGTCGGAATTTGGAATGGACGATTTCTGCGCTGTTTATTTCCCAAATAGCTACGCTATATCAGGGGAAATTCTGATTGTGAAAAAAGAGAAAATTGAAAAAATTGATGCCGATTCTGGTGATGTCACCAAGTTTATTTTGAGTGGTGGCGTTACAGAAATGAAATAGTGAATTTCTTTGGGGATAATTTTTCAAAGAAACTTTCGTTATTCTATGAATTGCTAACGTAATTCGCATACATGATGTTTTTATTCAACATTTTATTACAAACTGCTAATGCAGTTGATCCTGCAGGCGCTGCAGCTGCACAACCTACAGGAGCACCAGCTGCAACTGAACATGTTTCTGCACCAATTTTAGAAATTATGTCTAAAGGGGGAGTGGTTATGGGATTGCTTGCCTTTTGTCTACTTTTGACTGTATTTTTTATGGTTGAACGTTGGATTTATCTTAAGAATAGAGCTAAAATTGATGACGCTATGATTGGCGTAATTAAGGATAAGCTCAAAGAAAATCAAATGGATGCTGCAATGTCGTATTGCGAAAGAACACCAACTTCACAAGGTCAAATGTTTTCTACCGGATTAAGATTTTTAGGCAGTAATATGCGTGAAATTGAAAGTGCTATGGAAACGAAGGCAAGTGTTGAATTGAGTGCTATGGAAAGCAACTTAGCATATTTAAGTTTGATTTCTAGAATTGCGCCTATGTTGGGTTTCGTTGGAACCATTTGGGGTGTAATTAATATTTTCTATTCAATTTCTCAAACAAACGATTTAAGTATCGGAGCTATTTCTGGTGGTTTGTATACCAAAATGGTTGCAAGTTTTGCGGGTTTATTGGTTGGTATCATTTCTTTCTTGGGTTACCAATTATTTATGAGAAGAATTGATCGTTTTGCAGAAAGATTGCAAGAACAAAGTTTAAATCTATTAGAGGTTTTAACTAAGTCTAATTTATAATTCGATTTTTATGAAACTCGGAAGACGCAAAAGAGAAGAAGCAGAAGTAGAATCATCGTCGTTAAACGACATTATGTTCTTCCTTTTATTGTTCTTTTTGATTGCAAGTACATTGGCAAACCCCAATGTGATTAAAATTATGTTGCCTCAGGCTAAAACGGTTTCCACCGTTCAAACAAAGCCTTTTGTTTTAACTGTTAAATTTGATGAGAAAGATCTAACAAAGGCAACCGTTGCATATTTTATAGACAATGAGAAGACTCCTGTAAACTTAGAGGAGTTGAAAAAACGTTTAACTGAAAGACGCGATAAATTCTTTGATGCTAAAAATCCAGACAATCGATTAAACGTGGTTTTGAGATTAGACAAAAGCTTAACCATACAACAAATGGTTGATGTGATGGAAATTGGGGCCAACTTAGGAATTAGGATGGTACTTGCCACCGACAAAACAAGACAATAATGAAAAAAAGGCTTATTCAAATAGGCCTTTTTTTTGGCTTCTTTTTTTTAGGATTCACCTCAATTTTACTTGGTCAAACGTCTGATTTAATTCAAGACACAGCTTTTAAATTTCCAGCACAAATAAATACTCAAAGTTCCTATACTTTAGGAGTTGTAAACGGTTTTTTAATGCCT
>CAIRMY010000334.1 GCA_903879775.1 uncultured Bacteroidota bacterium | reverse complement strand
TATTAAATACGGCCCTATTCACTCCATTTCCTAAAAGATCTGCTGATGGAAATAATACCTGAATGTCATTCGGAGAATTCCAATCTGCAACCAAAATTAATTTCAACCATTTATCAAAGTCTTTTCTTCCATTAGAATGACCAATCACAAAATCATGAATGGTTTTTTTCTTTATCAAATTCACTTTCATCCCTTCACAATTCAAATTTAATAAAAAGTTCGCAATCTGCGAACTTTTTAAAATATATTTTGTTACAAAAGAAATAAATTGCATTCACACGAACCATATGTGATTCATTTATAAACGTTTAAATTTATTGTTTAGCGTTTATTGTTTAATTCCCAGCCTCAGATACTAAACTCTAAACGCTTGAACTCCTATTGGCTAATTACTAAACGTTTATAAATGTTCAAGTTTACCCATAATCCCGATAGCTATCGGGGATAATCCCATAATCAAATTATGTAATTTGTTCGTTCTCTTGTATTTTTGAATCATTATAAAATGAACCGATTAAAGCCATATCAAATAGAAGCACTTCAAAATGTATTCATCGGATTGCCAGGTGAAGTGTATTTATATGGCTCAAAATTAGATCAACATAGAAAAGGTGGCGATATCGATATCGTTTGGATAACAAGCAATAAAGATTATTTAAACTTAAATACTAAGCTCAAACTGACAAGAGATTACCAAAAAATTAACGACGAACGTATCGATATTTTAATTCTCCCACCAGAAGAGAAAATGTCTCAACAAGAAAAAATATTCTATTCTTGTATCATAAAACAAAAACTATTTCTATAAGCAAACTTTAAACAAAGTTTATGAGGTTTATAAAGGTTTATAAAGGTTCAAGTTTTACCTATAATCCAATAATCCTATAACCCCATAAGCCTTTTAAGAATCCAGCTCTTCGTACACAGAATTCTGACTCTTGTACTCAGGAATTAATCCTTTAAGCAGGATAACCAAATCTCTGTCGGTGGCGCCGTTCAATGCTGCATAGCCCAATTTTCCAAAAACCGACACAATTTCTTCGTCCTTATATTCCCTAACCTTTGCAATTAAAATCTTAGGGTGATGCGTTGGCAAAGTGCTTTCAGCATTGCTCAATAACTCTTCATACAACTTCTCGCCAGATCGTAAACCAGTTTCAACTATCTTAATGTCCGTGCCTAAAGTTAAACCACTTAACTTGATCATCTTCACAGCCAAATCGTAAATCTTCACAGGCTCTCCCATGTCGAACACAAATATCTCTCCCCCTTTTCCCATCGTTGCCGCTTGGAAAACCAATTGGCATGCCTCCGGAATTGTCATAAAATATCTTAAGATGTCTTTATGGGTAACCGTAACATTTTCGCGGTTCTCAATCTGACGCCTAAACAACGGAATCACACTTCCATTCGATCCCAACACGTTTCCAAACCTCGTTGTAATGAACTCAGTTTTCGATTTTCCAGCCATGTTTTGAATCAAGATTTCAGCAGCGCGCTTGGTTGCACCCATCACATTTGTAGGATTTACAGCCTTATCTGTAGAAATCATCACAAACTTAGAAACTCCAACTTTCACCGCCATTTCAGCAACCAGTCGCGTTCCCTCAACATTCACCCTCACAGCCTCTTTGGCATTGATTTCCATCATCGGCACATGCTTGTAAGCAGCAGCGTGAAACACCAATTCCGGCGAATACATGGTGAAAATTTCCTCGACCCTATTCTCCCGCGTTACATCGCCAATTGCGCCCACCACGTTGTTGTTAAATTGCGCATGCTTCTGCAATTCCAACAAGAAATCGTTCATCGGCGTTTCTGCATTGTCTAGCAAAATTAATTTTGAAGGACGATAATGTAGGATTTGTCTACAAAGCTCACTCCCTATGCTACCCGCCGCTCCTGTAACCAACACCCTGCGTCCCTCAATAAATTCACGTAACTGCGGATTCTCAAGGTTTAATGCCGTGCGGTTCAACAAATCTTCAATTTTTACACGCTTAAACTGGTTACGACTCAACGAGCCACCAATCCAATCTTTAACATTTGGAACCTTATGAAACGTTAAATTATAACCCAAACATGCATCTCCCACTCGGTGAAACGATGTTCCAACTTCTTCTTGAATCGACCAAATAACATCTCTAACTTTATGCTTACCCAGAAATTTTAATGAAAAAGCTTCCTCAAAAGAGTAAATTTTGATGCCATCGATACGCTTACCAACCAATTTCGGATTGTCGTCAATAAATCCAATCACATCCAACCCAGAGCTACGGTCTTGATTGATGGCATTGCGCACTGTAACCCCCGTAGTGCCCGCACCATAAATGAGCAGACCCGAGAGGCGCTTCGTTGTGGAATTTAAAACATAACGACTGTACATTAACTTCACAAACAACCGAAGTCCAAGCACACCCATAATGAATGAAAAACCCTGTAATATTAAAAATGCAATACTCAAATTATTCACGTCAAAAACATCATAAAACGCGGCAGCCCTCGTAACAGCGTAAACAATTGACTGTGATAAAATTGACGCCAATAATAAGCGCGTTAAATCTCTCACGCCCGTATGTCGGAAAGCACTTTGATAACTGCTAAACAACACAAACGAAAATCCGTAGGCAACTTCCAGCAAAATCCATACTTGAAGTCGCTCAGGTGAATAAATTTTATAAAAAGAAAAATTTGTTAGCAACAGAAGCGCAAAAAGAAACGAAAAACCAACAATTGTTAAATCCAACACAAGAATCAACCACACTGGCAAATACCTTTTGCCAAGTAATTTTAAGACCCAATTTTCTAACAACGTATTCATAATCAGTGTTCTAAGCCAATTTTTCCAATCTGAGATGCAAAAACTTCACAATCACAATTAGAAATATGTTTAACTAAATGCAAATTTCGTTCCAAAAGTTCAACAAAAGAATCATTCCCACAAAAAAAACAAGCCGCTTACTAAATTTAAAGTTTAAAGTTTAAAGTTTAAAGTTTAAAGTTTTGGTTAAATCTAAGTCCAACCTTAAACCCTAAACCCTCAACTTTAAATTTAAAGTTATTCCTGCTCCTTGTGAATACATAATGCGCTGTAATTCTTAGTAAAGTTCCCCTTTTTATCGAGTACTCCTATATCAACCAAGAATTTCTTTGAAGCAGCTGGATTGTTTGTTACCTCAACAAGATAAGACTTCAGAATAGTCATAAATACATCTTCTTT
>CAIRMY010000333.1 GCA_903879775.1 uncultured Bacteroidota bacterium | reverse complement strand
TTAAACTTGAAAAGTCTAATCTAACCCAGTTCGAAAAAGGGGGTACTTACAAGGGAAACCTAGGAGTCCGAGAGATTTTAGATTCTTTACAACCCAAAGAAATACAAAGTGGAGTTTCTTCTACTTATGCGGCTATGGGTTATAACATTAAATTTAATACCAAACAGTTGATGGATTTTTATGGTGAAGTTGCTGATAAAAAATTGACGAGTGAATTTTCAGAACATACATTAATTGAAGTTGATACTATTTTAGCCAATACTGTTAGAGTTGGTTCATGTCAAGCAATTTACAATAGGAAAAGTCCAATTCATGGTAAAAGTGCCACAACCCCGCGTTTCAACAATGGCTTAAGTTATGATTCGAGATTTATTGGATTTGAAAATTCTAACCGAAGATTTTTAGTTTATGTTATTGTGTCCGGACGAGAATTAAATTACGGATCTCAATCAAGTGCAAAAATTGGTGCGAGGGTTTTGAAACAATTAAGATTTACTGATGAAACGCAATAAAATTTAATTGATGAATTTTTAGGTATATCCGGAAAAAAATTAATAGCATAATTTGCTGTTTTGCCCGAAACCGATCCATTCGAAATTCTCTCATAGCTCATCCTATAAATTGTATCATAGGTAATACACTGAACCTCGGATCTAATTGAATGAAATGATAAAATTAAGGAATGGAATGAAAAACTCCGTTGAATTAGGGACAAATTAAAGCGACATATCTCTGCAAAAAACGAATTAATACAGTACGAAGCTGTCTAAAATGAAATGTTTACATTTGTTTATGATCCGAATATTCTTCGCAATAATTTCACTTTGCGCTGTTTCACATTTGCAATCTCAGGGGATAGGTTCTTTGGCAGGAGCGCCTCCTGACTCAGTTATTGATCAAGTATTAAATAAAATCGATCCGGATCAGGAACTTAAACTTGAACATTTTAATATTCTCTTTGGACATATTAATACTCCGATTATAAAGGAACAAAAAAAGATAACCGTGTATTGCGGAATGGAAATTCAGGATATACGCGACATTAATCCTTCTAAAGGCACCTATCATGTCAGGGGTTTTATTTGGTATTATTGGGATGACCCGCGTTACCGTTTTAATGGCGATAAAATAGAAAGTTTGAAGTGGAATTATAAAACACTTTCTGAGAGAATGTGGCTTCCTCAATTGGATTTTGACAACAGTGTCAATAAATTGGAACGTTGGTCGGAAACAATTGAAATTTTTCCAGACGGAATGATCGAGTATTGGTGTTATTTTTCAGGGGAATTTAGTGATCAGAATGGATTAATGGATTTCAGACTATTCCCGTGCGAGAAACTACCAGTCAGTATAGATGTGAATACACAATATCACAGCGGATTGCTAGAGATGAAATATTGCAGATTGAGCACGAATGAAGATATTGTTTTGGAAATTAAAAAAAGACGTCATCCAGAATTTATCTTTTCGAATGCCTCTGTTATACCATTTGAAAGAACATATACTAGCGAGTGGAATAGAAAATTCTCATCACTTAGGTTTATTGTTGAGGCCAGGCGTGACAAAGGGTATTATTTTTTTCACATATTTCTGCCTATTGCTTCAATCATGATTGTTTTCCTTGTCGGCCAGCGTATATCAAATAGTAAATTTGATGCAAAAATGGGGCTTTGCCTGACATGTCTGCTGAGTTTAATTGCTTACACATTTTCGTTCAGCGAAAGCTTGCCAAAACTGGGCTATTTGACTTTGATGGATGCTTATATAACATCTAATTATCTGATCATAGCCGCAGGTACAATATCCACATCCATTAAACACTGGAGCAATCCATCAAACACAATCGTAAGAACATTGTCAAAATTCATTGACAAGACACTCTCAGTTGCAGCCATCCTTTTGATAATTTCTTTTGTAGGTTTGCTGTTTTTTCTTTGATAGCAAATAATGGTTGCTGGAGGCTAGGTGTAACGGTTTTGGTGCAATAATTTGATTCTTCCAATCAGAAAGATAAATTTGCCTTACTTTAAAAAATAAAATCTATGAAAGAGAGAGACATTGAGAAAGCTTATTCTAAAGATGAATTTGTTAGCAAATTACGTCGATTGGCGGATTGCATTGAGAAAAATGAAAATTTTAGAATTTCAGTTGCTGGTGAGGCAATTTATGTACCCGACGGTGCAGTATTTACAATTGAACATGAACGAAGTGAGCAGTCTCACGAATTAGAATTTCAAGTTAAATGGAAAGGTTAATCCACCTCTGTATTGAATACGCTGCGCTTGGACCAATAGGTTATTGGTAAATAGCTGCTGATTTTCCTCTTC
>CAIRMY010000332.1 GCA_903879775.1 uncultured Bacteroidota bacterium | reverse complement strand
TTGCCCGTAATGCTTTTCTTTGCATAATATTTAAGATAATTCCCACCAATTTTCGCGCCTGTACCCACTAATTTCACTGCACGTTCGAGTTTGGTACTCGGAATTTTATCTTGGGTTTTCATTTTAACTCTGCCAATAAAAATTTGCCAAAATCAAATGCTTTTTGAATTGCGTTATTTGAAATAAGTTCAAATGATAAAGCGAATGATTTTTCAATACAAGCATCGGTTTTCTCAAATCCTTTGCTTTTATCATTCAACCAAAAATTCATCACAAATGCAAGATTCGTAAACAAACCATGGTGCATTCCTTTATCTAAGTACTTATCAACCTGAGGAATTCCTATTCCGGTGTTTTCAATTTTCAAACCATCAAGATATTCAAAAAAACGATTCTTCAAAGCGTTCATTGTTTCAATACTTTGCATTGGATTCTTCCAATCTTTATACTTTAACAGTAAATAGCTTCTGTAGTTTTTCAAATTTTCAAAAAATGCATACACCACAGACAGAAGTTTTTCTTGCTGACTCAGCTCATGATAATAATCTTGCGATGATACCTTCGATAGAGAATCTGACCAAACTTGAGCCAAAATCTCTGCTTCTATTGAAGCTAAATCAGAAAATTCATCATAAAACTGTGATTCTGTGATTTGTATATTTTCACAAAATTCGAAAATACTTACTGGCATTTTACCATTGCGATTGTAATGCAAAATGTAATTTTCTATTATCTTTGCTTTCATAAACGATTTCTCTGATAAATAAACATTCAATTCGTTTAAATGTTTTATCTTTTTTAGAAATCAACCTTTAATTTGCAACTGTAAAAATGACAATCCTTCAAAGCGATTACAATACTCAAAGAGAGCAATTGAGAATTTCTGAATTTGGGCGCCATATTCAAGATTATGTGACTCAGATTCAATCTTTTCCTGATAAAGAAAAACGCACTCAGTGGGTTCACAACTTAGTGAACATCATGGCTACATTGAATCCCGAAATTAAACTTCAATCGAATTATAAAGAAATTTTGTGGGGACATATCTATCAAATTGGAAATTACGATTTAGATGTTGATTGCCCTTATGCCATTCCTAAACCTGAAGAAAAAGCTAAAAAACCATCTCAAATTGGATATCCAACCACCAATATTCGTTTCCGTTTTTATGGTAGGAACCTACAAATGATGGTGGATAAAGTTTCTGAAATGGAAGATCCTGAAATTCGCCAAGAAATGGTAAATCTAATTGCATCTTTCATGTTCAACAGCTGTAAAATTTGGAATAACGAAAATTTAAGCAATGAGGTTATTGCTGAACATTTAAAAATTCTTTCAAAAGGTCAATTACAAATCCAAGGTTCAGAAATCACTGTTTCAGCAGATGCTTCAAGTAATTTACAACCAAAGAAATTCTTCAAAAGCAATGCGAGCAACTTCGGAAGAAATAAAAACGGTAACAACAACAATAAAAAAAATCAAAATCGCGGTAAAAATTTCCGCAGATATTAATCGCTATGGCTGTATTTGAAATCGAAGGTGGACATAAATTGAAGGGTGAAATCATCCCTCAAGGTGCAAAAAACGAAGCATTGCAAGTAATTTGTGCAGTTCTATTAACATCCGATGAAGTTATCATTGAAAATATCCCAGAAATTAGAGACGTTCTAAAACTAATTGAACTACTTCAAAATCTTGGTGTTACCGTAAATCGCATCGAAAGAGGTAAGTTTTCTTTCAAATCAAACAATGTAGATTTGGCATTTTTAGACAGCCCTGAGTTTAAAAAACAAGGTGCCGCACTAAGAGGCTCTATCATGATTGTTGGTCCTTTATTATCAAGATTTGGCAAGGGCTATATCCCAAGTCCCGGTGGTGATAAAATTGGCCGACGTAGACTCGACACTCATTTTGAAGGATTTATTAATCTAGGCGCAAAGTTTGAATATTTAGCAGATCAAAATTTTTACCAGGTGCAATCGGAGAAGTTACAAGGTTGCTATATGCACCTAGATGAAGCCTCTGTAACTGGCACCGCAAATATTTTGATGGCAGCGGTTTTAGCAAATGGAGAAACCACAATCTACAATGCTGCCTGTGAACCTTATTTGCAACAATTGTGTACCATGTTGAATCACATGGGCGCAAAAATTGAAGGGATTGGCTCCAACAAACTCATCATTCAAGGGGTTACCTCCTTAAATGGATGTACACATCGCTGCCTTCCCGACATGATAGAAATTGGTTCTTTCATTGGAATGGCTGCCATCACCCAAAGTGAAATTACGCTAAAGAATTGTAGGGTCGATATGTTGGGAATAATTCCTAAAATGTTTGAACGACTTGGAATTAAATTAGAAATTCGTGGCGATGATATCCATATTCCTGAAAATGAGCATTATGAAATCGATAGTTTTATCGATGGCTCTATCCTCACCATCTCTGATCAAATTTGGCCAGGTTTCACACCAGATCTAATTTCAATTGCCCTTGTTACAGCAACTCAAGCAAGAGGAACTGTTCTCATTCATCAAAAAATGTTTGAAAGCCGTTTGTTCTTCGTAGATAACCTCATTGATATGGGTGCACAAATCATTTTATGCGATCCTCACAGAGCAACTGTGATTGGCCTTGATCGCAGAACCAAATTAAAAGGCATTACCATGTCTTCTCCCGATATTCGGGCAGGTGTTGCGTTGCTCATCGCGGCAATGAGTGCTAAAGGCAAAAGTACCATAAAAAACATTGAACAAATTGATAGAGGTTACGAGCGTATAGAAGAGCGCTTAAATGCTCTTGGTGCGGTGATTAAAAGAATCAACTAATTTATGATGTTCCAATTTAACTTTGGATCTGGAATTCCAAATCAGAATCCATTTAATGAAGATTTCATCAAGAACACAAGGCGTAAAAAATTATCTTCTTGGATTGTTCGTCAAATCTTTACAGGCTTTTTTGTTTGGCTTTTGAGGGACAAAAGTTGGATTGATATAGCCATTACAATTTGGATCATTACAGCGAGTTTAAGTTTAATCACCATTGTATTTATCTCTCGATTTATGAATCGAAGCATCAATCATTTTGCATCAAATATGAAAAATCAAAGTGAAAATCAACAAAAATCCAATAAAATAGGTGATGATGATTTTGTAGATGTTGAAGTTATTGAAGACTAAGGCAACAAAGAACTTATCCCAAAATAAAGATTCATCCCAGAATATGTATTGGAGGTAAAACTCTTTAAGAAATTATCTGACCCTATAAATATTGGTCCTATTCTTGTAAATATTCCAATTCCGAATTGCTCATAATTATCGTAAAACGACAATGGCGTTGATAATTCAAACCAACGGTGTTCGAATCTTGGTACCACAACCAAACTACTACTCCCAAGAAATTGGTTCTGTTGAATAGCCAACAGCCGCTGCTGCCAATGCATGGCAACATTAAAATATTGAAATACACTATAATCAAACTGAAGTTGAATTGTTGTTGGCAAATCGATTGTCGTTTGCTCTTCAATTTCTTGATAAATGCCTTTTTCTTTTGCAAATGTTGTGACATAATTAAACACACCTGAGCTACCATTTGCAGCAGCGGCAATGAATTCAGTTGTCATTAAATTCATTGTCACCGGCTTTTCAGTTTTAATGGTATAGCCAGTTGCTTCTGATGCGTAATTGATATGTCCTAAATCCAAAATTGCCCCAGATAATTTCCATTTGTAGTTCTTATTGGATACCACTTTAGACATGGATTCTGAATGCCCTGTATTTCCAGATTCAACCGAAAACCCAAAATCTACCCCGTAACCCAATCCCGATATATTGTTTAATTTAGGCAAACTCCCTAGCAATACCCCTTTTGTAATTTGACTTAAAAAATCGAAATCGGTATATGAAACTTTGATATCAGCATAATCTACCCGTATTGAATCATGGCCATAAGCACTAAATTGACTTCCGTTATTACTCATATTAAAGCTACCCAACCCTAAAAGAATTTTACCAGTTGCTCCAATACTTAATTTAAATTGTTTTTTATTTATAGCCAAATATGATAATGAACCTGAAAATTCCTGATAAGAATTTGCTCGAACATTGAAAGATTGATTTACAACATCCAATAAGTTTAAATTAGCATTTGTATCAAGTAATGATTTACCCCACTGAACAATTTGCGGTGAAAGGTTAGAAATATTTAAACTATTGCGAGTTCTCATTGCGGTTGCCCAAACAAGTCGTTCACCATATCTCGTTGCATAGGCAGGTCCTCTGTACTCCAAATCAACATTGGCCCAAATTTTATTGACACCTTGATTTTCTTTTAACCACTCTGACTGCCAATCAACATTGCCTTTTGCATTGCAATATTGAGGATCTACGTTATTGCTAATTAATTGCCAAAAAGTGAACGGTGTTTCTAAAGAAAAATAGTTGTTATTTAAATTAAACCCGATAGATGAAAAGTTTACGTTGCGTTTAAATGGCATTGTTGCAAGTGCTGCTGGATTTGTGTAGATCATATGCGCCCCAGAATAATTGCTATTTTGAAGTCCGAAAAAAGTTTGCGAAAATGCAATCAAGGGGACTAAAAAAAGTACGCTTAGGGAAATGATTCTTTTCATAAAGTTGATTATACCTAAACAAAGTTAATTAAAAAAAGAAGAGCCACCCATGGGTGGCTCTTCTTTTTAATAAATAAAGGGTTTAATTATTGAACCACCAATTTAGATGACTCGGTACCAGCTGCACTTTGCAATGCAACTGTATAAATTCCAGCAGATAAATCTTTTGTAGAAAGACCCAATTCGTTTATTCCTGCGTTAAATTGACGCGCATTTATACTACGAACAACTCTTCCGTTTAAGTCAATGATTTGAGCACTTACTGAAGATGCTTTATTTAAATTAAAAACAGCCACTGCATCTGAAGATCCTGAAGTTGGGTTAGGATAAACTTTAGTTCCAGAAATTCCTTTATT
Organism: uncultured Bacteroidota bacterium; assembly: GCA_903879775.1. Lineage (GTDB taxonomy): Bacteria > Bacteroidota > Bacteroidia > NS11-12g > UBA955 > VMCP01. The sequence goes on along the minus strand of CAIRMY010000332.1, from coordinate 17,165 downwards.
CACATCTTTAGTGTTTAAGTTTTCAGAAGTGATATCAACATTGTACTCCCAAAAAGAAGATGTATTGTATGCAGAAGTTGGATAATAAGATTTCCAACCGTTAATTGTTTGACCACCAGCTAAATCAAATGGAGTCCAGAAAGAATTATTGTAACGATATGGAGAAATTATTTCATGCATTGTGTTGGTGAAATAACCCATACGAACACCAAATGCATTCACAGTAGGAGCATAACCAGTTTTAGCCCAGTTAATAATTGTATCGCCTAATTTTGCTTTGATCATTGGTTTAAATGTTACGGCGAACGCCATAATATTGTTGGTAAAAGTTGTACCATTACTTGATTTAGAAACAATTTTAGGAGTTGTTCCATTTGTTCTTCCAAACAATTGACCACCCTCAACAGAGAAACTATCAGCCCAAGTTTTATCTAATAAGAATGTATCTGTTTTCATTGCCGCAGTATTTAACAAAGATTGAGGAACATAAGTAGCAACTTTAGGCGCTGCGTTTAAGTTTCTTTTATTTTGAAAAATAAATCCACGGAAATCGATACCAGAGATATCAAAATATTGTAAATAAAGTGTGTCTACAACATTTGTTTTGGTACCAGCAACATCAATTGAATCAACATTACGAACATAATATTGAATCCATCTCAAGGTATCAATCGTGTAAGGATTGAATTTTGTTAAAACTGGCAATCCAGCAGAACCAAATGTAGTGTCTTTAGGATCAAAAACTGTTCCTACAACACACATTGAAACGTGGTCTTTTTCACCACCGCTGTATACAATTGCAGCATTTGTATCAGGCATCATCCAACGAACATAAGTCTTAGGATCACCTAACATTAATTCGTCTCCATACGCTTGTAAATATTTGTAATTGCCACCACCTGATTCTTGACCGCGACGCGTGGCATTCGCTCTTACGGGGCGCATGTCTTTTGCTCTCACTCTTGGATTCATGTCTTCTGCATGAATTTTACCTGGGTTAAACGTTTGAGCATCTGCAGAAACTGCCGCTAAAACTGTAAAACCAAAAAATAGTAATTTTTTCATTTCTATAATCTATTGAATGTTTATCTATAGGCAAATATACAAATTTTCAATTACATACCACCAAATTGTATCAACACAAATTTGTGAGTGACAATAAAATGACAAACTACAAATCTCCTAAGATTGGTCGCAATACAATTTCTTCCATTACAGTTGAATCATTGATTTTCCAAGCTGTATAAATAACCTCAGAAACATCAGTTGGTTTCATAAATCTTGATTCAGGCAAATCAACGCCAGCCCATGAATCTGTTAAGGTTGCACCCGGCATAACAGAAGAAACACTGATACCTTTTTCCATCCCTTCAAGCCTTAAAGATTTTGAAAATCCAAGCAGAGCAAATTTGGTAATTGAATAACTTCCACCGGCGGGGTAAGCGGTAAAACTGGCAATTGAACATAAATTAAACACATGTGATTTTGCATTTTTTGCAAAAAATTCCCAAAAAATCTTTGTTACATGATAAGCTGAAAACAAATTTGTGTTCATCATTTTCAAAAGTTGCCCCTCATCTTCCTCCATCATTTTACCTCCTAAAAAGACTCCAGCGTTGTTTACCAAAACGTTAATTTCTGAAAATTGGTTTAATGCAGCATTGCAAAAAGCCTTGCAATTTTCAAGAATCGACAAATCAGCAGCAAAAAAGCCACACTTTATGCCATAATCTAATTCAAATTGATTAGAAACCTTTGATATTGTTTCTAGATTTGTTCCACCTATAAACAAATTAAATCCCTCAGAAGCAAATTTTTGTGCAATTGCAAATCCAATTCCACGCGAAGCGCCGGTAATTACGGCAACTGGTTTATTCATGTTTCAAAATTGACACATTCTGGGTCAATTTCCAAACTTCGTATTAATCGTCTTCTCTGTCGTCTTTAGACGGTGCATCTTCTTCTGCCTCTTCTTCTTCCTCCGCTTCTGCTTCAGCCTCTTTACCTAAAGGACGAATCATTTCATCTAAATCTTCTTCGGTTAAAATTTCTTTTGCCTTAGCACTTAATTTCACCAAATAAATTCTATCCTCTGTTTCCAATCTCACTGCAGTTACAATTTCTCCTTTAGAATTCGGGAAACGAATGGTCTTCCCAGCAATTCCTTGTGGGTATGTCTCGTTAAAAAGCTCCAATAACTCTGGAGACAATTTAGAATAATCCGTAACAACTTTTAATTTATCCATAAACTTAAATTCGATGGTAAAATTAACATTGGTTTCTTTTCAGTGTGTAGTGGTTTATTCACATTTTTCAAACGAGTATTCTATTGTGTGCAATGGATATTAAATGACTGATTTATAAATAATCACAAGCTTACATGACAAAAGTTACAACTTCAAAATGTGCAAAACCTCAGTCAAACTAGAATATTAACCGTTCATGCTCACCAAGAATTCGTTGTTATCTTTAGTGTTTTGCATGTATCTCAAGAATGTATTCATGGCTTCTTCAGGGTTCATATCTGACAAATGATTTCTCAGCACCCACATTCTTTGCAATGAAACTTTATCAATCAATAAATCTTCTCTTCTTGTGCTTGATGCTAAAATATCAATCGAAGGGAAAATACGTTTGTTTGCCAATTTGCGATCCAATTGTAATTCCATGTTGCCAGTTCCTTTGAATTCTTCAAAAATAACTTCGTCCATTTTTGAACCAGTATCCGTTAAAGCAGTGGCAATAATTGTTAAAGAACCACCATTTTCAATGTTTCTTGCTGCACCAAAAAATCTCTTAGGCTTGTGCAATGCATTTGCATCTACACCACCCGATAATATTTTACCCGATGCAGGCTGAACCGTATTGTAAGCCCTTGCCAATCGCGTAATTGAATCCAACAATATCACAACATCATGTCCACATTCTACCAATCGTTTTGCTTTTTCCAAAACCATATTGGTTAGTTTTACATGTTTATCAGCAGGTTCATCGAATGTGCTTGCAACAACTTCAGCGCGCACACTTCGAGCCATATCGGTTACCTCTTCAGGACGCTCATCGATAAGCAAGATAATCATATAAACCTCTGGATGATTGGCAGCAATTGCATTTGCAATTCCTTTCAACAACCATGTTTTACCCGTTTTGGGCTGTGCTACAATTAATCCCCTTTGACCTTTACCAATTGGCGAAACCAAATCAATTATTCTATTCGGGTAATTCTTTGAATTGTCGCAAAGATTCAATTTTTCATCTGGAAACAATGGTGTTAAATGTTCAAAAGCAACCCTGTCTCTTACTTCCTCAGGTGTTTTGCCATTTACAGATTCTATTTTAACCAAACAGAAGTATTTTTCATTGTCTTTTGGGGGACGTATACTTCCTCTGATTGTATCGCCAACTTTAAGCCCGTTTTGCTTAATCATATACCCAGGAACATATACATCATCTGGCGATGCCATATAGTTATAGTCTGGGGATCTCAAAAAGCCATATCCATCAGGAACCGTCTCCAATACACCTTGGGTAAACACAACACCTTCCATCTCCATTAACTGAGTCAGTATTTCGCGTTTGCGTTTTTCATCTTCAGTTTCTTTTGGTGGCTGTGGTTTTTCTATTGGCTCAACATGTGTATTTGTAGTTTCCTCAAGGTTGTGCTTGGGTTGATTTCTGTTTGGATTTGGATTGTTTGGATTGTTTCGATTCTCGTTTCGCTGATTGTTGTGCTGACGGTTATTCTGATTGGAATTGGGATTTGAATTCTGATTTGGGTTCTGATTCCTTTGGTTTTTATGTTCGCCTTGCTTTAAATCAGTTGATTCTACTTTTGGCATTTCATTCATTACCGCAGGTTTGTTTTCAGAAACGATTTCATTTTGAGCGTTGTTTTTGTTTTTATTTCTACGCTCTCTAAAATTTCTTTTTTCTTTATCAGCTTCTGTGTTTTCAGTTTCACCAGTTGTTTGGTTTTCGGATTGCAATGCTTTTGCCACATCATCTACCCCATTTGATTTTACTTCTTTTGGTTGAATAGGCAAACTTTCAGAAACAGGCACACGTTTGCGTTTTTGATTTCCCTCAGAAACAACTTCCTTAACATCTAACTTTTCGGTGCTATTTGATTGACTCTCTGCATTCGCAATTTTTTCAATTGCGGAAATCAATTCAGGCTTTTTCAATTTTTCAATGCCCTGTAATTCTAATGCAGTTGCCATTGTACGCAGGTCTGCAACACTCATTTTACCGAGATCCGGTGTATTTGCCATATCTTGTGATAACGAAATAAATAATTTTAGTTGGTTTATTTGATTGAGTGAATTCCTTAGAAGGGAAAAAAGTCTTAGGGAAAAACCCCGATACTCCTCAAATCGAGTGCAATAATAAGAGTTTATTCACATACCACAAAATTATTTGCATTTTTTGCAATTCTTTCCCCACAATCATTCTAATCATTCTAACCCTTCTCTTCTCATTCTAACCCTTCTAACCCCATTTATGTTTAGGTTTAGTTGTATTGTTCAAAAAAATATTGCTTGCGATTGTACCCCATTTGTTTCAATTTGTCTCGCGTTTCACTACACATATTCTTCCACCCACAAACAAAAATTCTGGCATCGCCTCCAATATCCCTCAAAATTGATGCGTAATACGCATGTACATAACCATTGTTTACATATGCATTTTCTTGACTTAAAACAGGCACAAAATGAAAATTAGGATATTCAGCACTTAAACTTTCAAAATGTTCACGGTATAAAATATCATCAAATTTTCGATTTCCAAACACTAAATAAACCGAACTTTGGCCAATATTTAAAGCACTTTGAATCATACTTAAAAATGGAGCGACTCCCGTTCCTGTACAAATAAAAACACTTGAAAATGGTGCATACTCTTGTTTATAAACGAATTGGCCTTGCGGTTCTGAAATTTCTAATTGTTCTCCTTTATTTAATTGGAAAAGCCAAGGCGTAAATAACCCATTTTCATTCAATGCGATGCATAGTTCAATTGAATTTGAACAAGTATCCGACGAAGCAATTGAATAACTTCGGGTATTTGAAAATTCAGGCCAATTGCGGTTGTAAATTGTTACAAATTGACCTGGTAAAAACTCAATATTTGAGCCATCTAAAGTGCTCAATATAAATCGTTTTACCCTAGGTGATTCGTCGATTATATCAGTTATTTCTACAAACACTTAGCAAAAATACGAGAACGAAGCTTATTTTCGCTCTTGCAAATGATTTTTAAAACACAATTCAAATTGAAACGCTTTCTTTTCACATTATTTTTCGGAGGGATGTTTTTGCTAGCCAAAGCAAATCAAATTCTCATTCCAATGGATGAATCCCAAAAGAATCATTTAAAATCATATGGAATTGCATTTTGGTTACTCGAGAAACAAAAAACAGAAGTTACTTGGCTTCTCAATTATAGAGGTGGTAGTTTTATGTCGCCCTACACAAATATTCTTGAAACAGAATGCAAAACTAGAGGAATCAGTTTTGACATCATTACCAATTCGGAGGCCAACGGTATCGAAAATACAATTGCCGACCCTTCCGTAAATATGAATATGGTGAAGTTGTTAAATGCCCCTAAAATTGCAGTATACTCTCCCAAAACAAAACAGCCTTGGGACGATGCCGTGACAATGGTGTTAAGTTATGCCGAAATTCCATATACCGTTGTTTTCGATGATGAAGTTCTTGATGGCAAACTTGTTGACTATGACTGGTTGCACTTACATCACGAAGATTTTACAGGCCAATTTGGTAAATTCTTCTCTTCATATTCAACAGCGCCTTGGTATCAAGCAGAAGTAAAGGAGGGCGAAAATATGGCGCGCAAACATGGTTATAAATCGGTTCGTGAACTTAAAAAGAATGTTGTTCTCAAAATCAGAGACTTCTGCTTGGGTGGTGGGTTTTTATTTGCAATGTGCAGTGCAACTGACACTTATGACATTTCACTTGCTGCCCAAAATACCGACATTTGTGAAGTCATGTTCGACGGAGATCCTTCAGATCGCAATGCGCAACAAAAATTAGATTACACGCAGTGTTTTGCTTTCAAGAATTTTATTTTGGAAAGTGATCCTTACGTATATGAATTTAGCAATATCGATGTAAACCCTCAAGGAAGAGGCGTAACAGAAGAAACAGATTTGTTTACATTGTTTGATTATTCTGCCAAGTGGGATTTAATTCCAAGTATTTTATGCCAAAATCATACAAGAACCATCAAAGGCTTCATGGGGCAAACGACAGCATTTAATAAGGAATTGGTCAAAAGTGATGTTTTGGTGATGGGTGAAAATGCTTTAATTAACGAAGCTCGGTATATCCATGGTAGCATGGGTAAAGGGACATGGACGTTTTTCGGAGGGCATGACCCAGAAGATTACCAACATTTAGTTGGAGAACAGCCAACCGATTTAAATCTACATCCAAATAGTCCTGGTTACAGGTTAATTTTAAACAACATTTTATTTCCTTCAGCCCAAAAGAATAAGCAAAAAACCTAATGCAATTTTCAAAGGAAAAGATCTATAAATCACTACCCTTTGGCTTAATTTTAGGCTTAGCTATTTTCTTACGATTTTACAAAATTGAACAATTCCAATTCGATTCAGACGAGTTAAGTGCTATTTTCAGGGCACAGAATGCTTTAAATTGGCACCAACATATTTACAATGGAATATTAGTCGATGGACACCCAGCAGGGGTTCAAACATTTATTTGGCTTTGGGTCAAGCAATTTTCAACCAATCTCATGCCATTGAAAATCATCGCGGCCCTATTTGGATTAGCCAATGTTATATTGACATTCATCGTTACCAAGAAAATACTTGGATTACAGCCAGCCTATTTCGCAATGCTTTGCATGTCAATATTGTGGTGGGAAGTCGATCTATCTTTATGGGTTAGGCCTTATATTTTTGGGCAGTTTTTCACTCTTGCCGCACTATGGCAATTGGATATTTCAAATAAAAACGCATTTGCAAATCGAAGAAGTTCGATTTTGATCTCCATTTTTGCAATAGGTGCATTTTATACCCATCATTTTGCTACCTTAACTACTTTCATAATCATTGCCTATGTTTTTCTATTTCAACAGGCAAAGAGAAAAGATTTATTGATTGCTTTTGGGCTGTTTTGTATTTTGGCGATTCCTCAAATTTCAATTGTGTTGAACCAATTTAAAAATGGTGGTTTAGATTGGCTAGGCAAACCTGATTCATCTTTCTTTATTAACCATTTATTTTATAATTTTAATCAATCAGATTTACTGTTAGCATTCACCGTTTTGCTTATTGGTACTGGGTTGTATTTCAACAAGAAACAAAAAACGCCTCTAAATTTGGGTATGACATTGACATTCATATCTCTCTGGGCTTTACCGATGATTATTGGATATGGGTATTCCATTCACGCTAAACCAGTCTTGCAAAACAATGTTTTATATTTTTCAGCACCTTTGTTATTCATAGGCATCGGATATTTCTTTCAAAGTATTCCAAGGGTCATTTTCAACTTTTCTATGATTTCTTTTGGTATTGTATCTGTATTTCATTTGTTTGCCGTTAAACACCGCTATGATGTTGAAATCAATGAGGTATATGCAAGTCAAATTACAACTTTAAATGCTTCTTTAAACTCAAAAACTTTTAATTTTATTGATGGCCCCAATGATGTTTTTCAATTTCATCAAAACAACATCAATCCAAGTTTAAATTTAAACAATCACCATTCAATTTTAAATTTAAGCACATTGAAATATTCAATTAAAGAATTCAATCAAATGCTCAAATCACTTTCTGGGAAATCTACATTAAGATTTTTCTCCAATTCAGGTACAAAACCAGAACTTAGACCTTTACTTTATTATTATTTCCCAAATTCAAAAGTCCATTCTCAATACATTGGTGGTCAAATTGATGAATTCAATATTACACAGCTGGCGGATTCCAATTATTTCAGCAAATCCAACAATAACCGCAGAGGTCAATTTCCATTAATTTTAGCAAACCAAACTTCAATTTACCCCAATGTAAATCATTCATTTTCATTTTCTAGCGATTATTTTGGAAAATATATTGTTGATCAGATGAATGATGTCAAAAAGGAAATTCAACCCAATGATTTAATTGTCATTAAACTTGACAACAATGAAAACTATGCAGACGCAAAGATTGTGACAGCACTAATCAATCAAAAGAAAAGTATCTTTTCAAACACTGAAACTCAAGATCAAATCGATTTTCGATATACCCAATGTTCAGATTATTGGAATGCTGGATTCAATGCAGCATTCCATGTGATTAAGCTTTCTGATATTCCAAAATGGAATGCAAATACAGACTTAAGAATCACCGTTGAAACCAAGAATATAACAATCAAAAATATACCGATTAGTATTTACCGATTCAGTGGAAATCCTTTTCAATATGGCATCAATTAATTTTTCGGTTTTACAATTGTAAACACGCGCGACAAATTAAAACCAAATCGAATTCCATAAGTATCCCAAGTTTCTCTGGTATTTGCAATAAACTGAGCCTCATTCAACCCTTTACTATTTGTAAAATGGATTTGAAAAACGTGTCCTCCAGTTTCAATATCAAAACCTACAGACAAACTATTTTGAATGTATTCATTGTTTGTGAGTACTGGTATATATTCCAAATTCATGGTGGTTCTTTTGGTTAATTTCTGACGCATTCCAATTCCGAGCGCTATATTTGAATAGGTTCTACCAAAATAACTTCCCCAAACAAGTGATGGAGATAATTGAAAACTAAATCCTTCTGAAATTTTCTTACCAATAATCAATTGCGCCGTATGTGTCAATCTATTTGTATAATCCAATTGATCATATTCAGGTCCAATTTTATTTTCAATTCCATAAAACAACATTGCTGTAAAAGGCATTTTATTACCTTTTACTTGACGTAATATTCTGTATTTCACATAAGCGTCAACATTTTTGAGATTCCCAAGATTACTTCGACCAATACCAGCCATCAAATTTTTATTGATACCGTATTCTCCACCAAAACGAATTGTTGCTAAATCCAAACCAAAGGCGTTGACAGCACCATTGTTAATTGACCCAAATCGATGATTCATTTTAAAATCGAAAACTCCGGCACCTAACATTTCAATGCTTTGCAAATTCACAACTTTTGTAGTTTTGAAAGCAAAATCAACATATTCGGGTTCATTGTTTCCAGGTTCATCACCAAGAAGATCATCATCTTGAGCAAAGATAGGCTGTACCAAAAATAAAGCTACAAACATCAATAGTGATTTTATATTCCTGATTACCATCTTCTTACAATATTAAAACCCAAACAAAATTGATTGATGGCATTTGATGGACTATCTTCCACCATGAAATACGGTTCATTGAAACTTCGTGTGTTCGATAAACTAATTTGAAAGGCATGATTCGGCGTAAAATATTCAACCCCAATACCAACTGAAGGGTTTTCTTTTTGAGGGACGGTGAGTCCTAATCCTACAATTTGACTTGCCTCAAATGTGAAATTCAAATGTTTTGTTGCACCCACCCTAACATAACCTGCAATCACAGGAATATCGTTGCTCATGACAGTTTCTTGCACATAATTAAAATGCACCAAGGTAGGATTCAACCCAACAAATAATTTTTCAGAAACCTTACAACTCATTAACAAAGAGTGCGTATACATAAAACGATGTGTTGCATAAAAAGGAGTTAATCCCCAATCTGATTCTGATCTTCCATCGATGGCCATATCAGCCAAATAGGTTAAGTTAAATTTAGAAATCTGACTGCCAATGAGTTTATACTTTACAAATCCATTAAATGTTTTTTTCAGACTACTTCTCCCAATACCCGCCGTGAAATGATTTGTAATTCCATAATCAAATCCCACACGCATACTGTTCAAATTGTCAATACCCCAAAGTTTATCAATACCGCCCTCTAATGCACCAAAACGATGTTGAATGGCAACTTCAAATGACCCTTTTGGCAACACAGCAGATGATTGCAAATTTACAATTCTCAATGTTTTAGACTGTATTTCCAAATCTGATAATGGTAATTGATAAAATGGTTCAGGTTCTAAAAGTAATAAGTGTTCACTATTTGATAATGAATCAGTATTCAATTGGGCATTTACATTTAATGTCAATGCGGTTAACACAAAAAGTACAGTTTTAAATCTCATTGTTTAAAGCCTCCTTGAATCCAAGCATCTAATTTAGAAACTTGACAATTGCTCCATTTCCCACCGCCCTTAGGCATATTTGAAGCCGTTCCATCTTGTTTTACACTTCCTACAAATTTTCCATTTTTTACACTTTCAACAACTGTTGCATAATCGTGTAAAGAAATACCTGCAGAAGGTGAAGTTACTCCATGGCAGCCCACACACGATTGATTCACAAAAACAGAAATGTCATTGGTATACGTAACATTTGTAGTTACACATTGATTCTTACCGTATAATTCCTCCCCTTTGTCGTAATAACAAGCAGTAAGGCTAAAAACAACCATGAGGCTAAAAACAAGAGGTTTAATCATTCTTGCAACCATTACCAATCCATTTATTGAGTTGTGTAATCTGGCAAGGTGTTAACCTAGGAGATCCATAAGGTGGCATAGATGCATATCCAACTTTAGACAACAAAGAACCCATTAAACGGCCATTTAATGCCACAGTTTGCACACCTGCATGATTTGATAAATCAACTTGAGCCGAAGCATTCGCACCAGAATGACAACCTGTACAATTGCTCATAATCTTTGAAATCGCACCACTGTAGGTATAAACATTTGAATCGCATTGAACAACACAATTGGTTCCATTTTTAGCTCCCGCAGCAATCCAAGATTTCAAATACGATTTTTGTTCGCGAGTCAATGATCCGTTTGGTGGCATTTCGCCCTCAACAATGACTTCCCAAATTTCAGAATCATCTGGATTTCCGGGGGAAATTCCCTTTTTCATGATGGCATTGTAATTCGACAAATCGTATTCATCTGCTTGAGTCGTTGCGTCGTGACATCCAGACATTGCACAATTCGAAACGAAAATTGGCAAAATATCGCGCTCAAAACAAATGCTATCTCCGTTGATTATTTCTAAATTCTCGTGTTTACAAGCACCTAAAAACAAAGAAGTGAACACTATTCCAAATAGCAATAATGTTCCGAAGAAGGTTTTATTTTTGAACATTATTTTTTCTTTTTAGGACTCAAACTGCAATCAACAGAAATGTTGATTGAGTTTGATACTGAACTGACATTATTCTTTGGGATTTTAATTTCATAATCAGAACATAAAATTGTAAAATCTGCATTGAGTTTTAAGGAAGATCCTTTGACTGTAATTTTACCCGGAACGGAAATATCTTTGGTAATTCCATGCATTTCAAATGCGCCCTCAGCAACCACCTCGTAAACACCATCAGTATTGAACTTAACAGCAGACAAATCCTTAATTTTTCCCTTAAAAGTACTTGTAGGAAAAGTAGATGACTCCATATAATTCTCTTGAAAATGTGTTTGCATTACTGCTTTTTCAAATTGAAAAGAATTCACAGGAACTTTAAATTGAACAACCCCTTTATCTACTGAAACAGCAGCAGAAACTTGACTATTGGTTGCCGAAAACTCTTCAAATTTTGTTTTACTTACAAAATTCACATTTCCTGTTGAGGTATTAAATACTTGAGCATTTGCAGCAATTGCAAATACCGAAACCAAGGCTAAAATTATTTTTTTCATATCTTTTATTTTGCTTTTAAATCGCAACGGGTAAAGTTTAAAACGACTTCCGACAATAAATCATCTTCGGATTCTGGTTTGGTTACTCCGCTGCACTCACATTGAAGTTTTACTTTGTCGCCAGCTACAATTTTTTGTAGTTTTTCGATATTTGATTCATGGAAATTGGCGTTGATGATAAAATCTTCAACCCCACTTTTCAAAACCAATGTTTTACCTCTTCCATTTTCAGTAATACTTTCAACTTCAGCATCAAATTCAACCGATTTGCCATTATATTTCGAACTAAACATTGAATCCTTCATTTCTTGTGATTCTTTAATCAACACATCAATAGATTGCTTAAAATCTGCATCTCCATCACTTATATATTCAGAAGGTTTTGTCCATAAATAATATCCAATAGACCCCGCTACCACCACCAAAGCTAAAACTGCAAATATAATTTTTTTCATAATCGTTAAATAAGTCAAATATTTTGTGAAATTTGTATTCTATGTTTAACAAAGTTCACATCTTCTTCTTGAAAAACAAAAATTATACCAATTTATTGTTTAGCCATATTGTTGTTTTCTTATTGTGTTTATCAAAAAACCCTGTTTTTTCACAAACACAAATTGAAATACACACTGCTAAAAAGATTTATGTTGCTGATACTCAAATGTCAACAATTGAATCCTTCGCCATACAAGGCGGTTCAATTATTTTCACAGGAAGTATTAATGATGCAAGAAACAAATATAAAAATGCAAAAAGTATTTATCACAGGGGAATTCTTTACCCAGGATTTATTGATGCTCACTGTCATTTTTTGGCATATTGTCGTGGAACTAAGGAATTAAATGTATTTGGCATAAGCAATCCTGCCAAAATTGCCAAAATGGCTAAAAAGTTTGCTCGTAAAACCAAACGCATTTGGATTATTGGCAGAGGTTGGGACCAAAACTTGTGGAAATCAAATGAATTTCCTTCAAAAGATATTTTAGATAAAACTGTTCCACTGCGCCCCATTTGCCTCAGTAGAGTGGATGGTCATGCTGTTTGGGTAAATTCTAAGGCCATTGAAATTTTAAAACTTAACCTAGATACCACAATTATTGGAGGTGAAATTGTCAAAGATAAATCTGGTAAACCAACAGGTATATTCATTGACAATGCCGCCGATTGGATTACCTCTCAAATCCCTAAACTCGATGAAGAAACAATGAATGACGCAGTTAAAAAAGGCCTTAATCAAATTTATTCAAATGGATTAACTACAATTGATGAAGCAGGACTTGAATACAGCGATATTGAATACATCAACAAACTTCAAACCTCAGGGAAAATGAACCTCAGAGTTTATGCAATGATGAGATATAACCTAGAAAACATTGAAAAATTATTGATGTCTCCAAACAATCCTTATTATGAAAACAACATGTTGAATGTAAGAAGCATGAAGTTCTATATAGATGGTGCTTTGGGATCGAGAGGTGCTTTATTGAAAAATGATTATTGCGACCGCCTCGGTCATCACGGCCTACAATTGCTCAATATGAATGAATTCGAACTTTGGTGCACCCAATTGCGACAAAGGAATTATCAAGTTTGCGTTCATGCCATTGGCGATAGTGCCAACTCTTTGGTTATTAAAAGCTTTAAAAAACTCATCCCATCAGATCAAAACTTAAGGTGGAGAATTGAACATGCGCAAATTGTTTCTCCAAAAGACATGAAAGTATTCTCAGAGAGAAGCATCATTCCAAGCATACAACCTACACATGCTACGTCGGATGCACCTTGGGCCCAGTCTAGATTATGCATCGACACTGCGCAATCCAAAGAAAATAAAAACATATACAACCCAATGACCGGTGCATATGCCTATAAAAACTTGATAAAGTATTCAAAGATATTGGCGCTAGGAACCGATTTCCCAGTTGAAAATATTTCAACAATGGCCACATTCTTCGCTGCAACGCAAAGAAAAGATATCGGAGGACAATTAAAAACACCGTTTATACCCTCGCAAGCCCTTTCAAGAAAAGAAACGTTGTTAGGAATGACCCTTTGGGCCGCTTATGCAAACTTCGAAGAATCATTGAAAGGTAGTTTACAAGTTGGTAAATTTGCAGATTTTATAGAAATCGATACCGACCTTCTTGAAGCTGAACCCAATGTCCTTCAAAAAGCAAAAATTTTAAAAACTTACATTAATGGTCAATTGGTTTGGGAAAAGTGACAATTATCATATTCAATACAATAAAATCTTTCGTAATTTGAAACAAATGAAATCAGTTGCTTTATTCTCTATTCTATTCACCATTATTTTTTCATGCAATAACAGCAGCGAAACCATTAAATTGGTGCAAACAGATATCGTAGAATCTGTTTATGCAAGTGCAAAAATCAAATCGTTCAATCAGTATAGTCAACGATTTTCTGTTGGCGGGAAGTTATTAAATTATCTTGCAACTGAAGGTGATGTTGTTAAAGCTGGTCAACCAATTGCGCAACTCGAAAATACTACGCCAGAATTAAGCCTTAAAAATGCCGAAATGGCGTTTCAGATTTCAAAAGATAATGAATCGATTTTGAGGGACATAAAATTGCAATTTCAAACAGCGCAAAAGATTTGTAACCTAGATTCAATAAACTATATCCGTCAGCAACGACTATTTTCAAACGGCATTGGAACATTAAATCAGTTAGAATCATTTAAATTGAAATTTGAAACCGCAAAAAATAATGTTTCTTCAATTTCAGAAAAATTAAAATCCCAATCTTCAATTTACAAGTATTCGAAAGCTCAAGCTCAAAACAACATAGAAATTGCCCGTAAAAACACCAAAGACTTTACCGTAAATAGCTTTATTGATGGTAAAATATATGTTCTTCCCTATAAAATTGGAGAAATGGTTTTACCGCAACAAGAATTTGCAGTTATTGGAGATGCCAAACAATTTTTATTGGAAATGGAAATTGATGAGGCCGACATCTCTAAAATCAATCTAGGTCAATTGGTTATTGTAAAACTAGAGGCTTACAAAGAAACCTTAAAGGCTAAAATTTCAAAAATTTATCCTTCCTTAGACCCAAAAACTCAATCATTCAAAATCGAAGCCATTTTTGCAGAAAATACACCTAAGTTATACCCCGGATTAACCGCCGAGGCAAATATTATAACCAATACAAAAAAACAGGCAAACGTTATCCCCCTTACATTTTTAATTGATAACAAATACGTTAAAACCAAAGATGGAAATATTGAAGTGCAAACAGGTCTGCGAAATTTCTCACAAATTGAGATCTTATCAGGCATAGACGCAAACACCGTTTTGATCAAACCATAATGGCTAAATCTGTTCTATTTGACATCGCCAAAACCCATTTATGGGCCAGAAAAAAACAATCAGCAATTGCTGCATTGGGTGTTACTTTTGGCATAGGAACGTTTATCATTTTGGTAAGTTTCATGACAGGTTTAAATGGCTTGTTAGATGGTTTAATTTTAAACAGAACACCCCATATTCGCATTTATAACGAAATAAAACAGAGTAAAAATCAACCCATTGAACTCGATGCCGAATACAAACAAAAAATGAACGTTGTTCATTCAATTAAACCAAAAAATTCACAGGCAAGCATTCTTAACAATCAAGGAATTATGAATGCTTTAAGAAACGATAAAAGGGTGAAAGGTGTAACTCCGCAGGTTTCAACGAGAATCTTTTACCAATCGGGAAGCATTCTTTTAAATGGAAACTTAATTGGCATCAATGTCATTGAAGAAACCCGACTGTATAACTTTCAACAATATATTGTTCAAGGCACACCGCAAGATTTGGAAAGCAACGACAATGGCGTTGTTTTGGGAATTGGAGTGGCAGAAAAACTCTCTTTAAAATTGGGAGATTATGTACAAATGGTCACACAAAATGGTTCTAATATTCGACTTAAAATCGTAGGTTTTTTTCAGAGTGGGCTTGCTGATATTGATAAATTACAGAGCTATTGCAACATAAAAACAGCTCAAAAAGCAGCAGGAGAATCAAGCAATTATATCACTGATATTAGTGTAAAACTATTCGACATTGAATTGGCAAAGCCAATGACCGATGAAATAGTGCACAATAACAACATCAATGCGGTTGACATAAAAACGGCAAATGCGCAATTCGAAACGGGTACAAGTATCAGAAATATAATCACTTATGCCGTTTCAATTACGTTGTTAGTTGTTGCTGGATTTGGTATATACAACATTTTAAATATGATGATTTATGAAAAAATGGCTGATATTGCCATTTTAAAGGCCACTGGATTTTCAGGGAATGATGTCAAACGAATTTTTATTTACGAAGCACTTTTAATCGGAATTGTTGGTGGAGCATTGGGGCTAATTATGGGACTTGGAGTTTCCTATCTCATCAGTATTTCACCATTTGAAACCCAAGCAATACCAACCATCAAAACATTCCCGGTGAATTTTAATCCTTTGTATTACCTAATAGGATCAATTTTCGCAATGATTACAACTTTTTTTGCTGGCTATCTACCTGCAAGAAAAGCAAGTAAAATTGACCCAGTTGAAATTATTCGAGGACAATAACTATGGAAAAACTTATTCATGTAAATAACGTCAATAAATATTTCCACGATCCAGTTGATATTCAAATTTTAAAGAACATTTCACTCACCATGGATCAAGGTGAATTTGTTTCGATTATGGGAAAATCGGGCTGTGGAAAAAGCACTTTACTTTATATTTTGAGTACGATGGACACAGATTATACCGGCGAAGTGTATTTAAACAATCGACTACTAAGCGGACTTACGCCAAATGAATTGGCGGTGGTACGCAATGAACACATAGGCTTTGTATTTCAATTTCACTACTTACTGCCCGAGTTTTCGGTATTGAAAAACGTAATGATGCCAGCTTTAAAATTGGGAAGAAAAAGTGTGGCAGAAATTGAACACGATGCAATGGAAAAGCTCAAATTGCTCGACATTCAAGATCAATCGCTTAAAATGGCTTCTCAAATTTCTGGGGGACAAAAACAGCGGGTGGCAATTGCCAGGGCACTGATAAACAATCCAAGTATCATCATGGGCGATGAGCCTACTGGAAATTTAGATTCCAAAAATGCGGGAATGGTTTTTGATATTTTTAAGGAACTCACAACAAGCTTCAACACCTCACTTTTAATTGTTACACACGATCCAGAATTTGCTTCTAAAACCGACAGAATTATCGAAATGGCTGATGGTGAAATCATTAACGGAGGTCATTAATTTGAAACAATTAAAATTAATTATTTTTTTAATTTGCCGAGATTTTAATTATATTTGCAGCCCTGAAAAGGTCGGATGGCCGAGCGGCTAGGCAC
>CAIRMY010000331.1 GCA_903879775.1 uncultured Bacteroidota bacterium | reverse complement strand
ATCGGCTCAAATATTGAAAAAGCTATTGATGTTAGGGTAATTGCTGCAACCAATAAGAATCTGGAGCTAATGTGCGACCAAGAACAGTTTAGATGGGATTTGTTTTACCGATTGGCGGTTACATCATTAAATCTTCCTCCGTTAAGGGAGCGTGGTGTTAAAGAAGTTCGTCAAATGATAGAATTTTTTGTCGAAGCAGTTTCAGTGCGGCTTCAACGTAATGAACTTTTAACCTTTACACCCGAAGCTATTAACTGCTTGCAACTTTACGATTTTAAGGGAAACATTCGCGAGCTTGAAAATTTGATTATTCAACTCTACGTTAAAGGTAAACCAAAGATTGAAAAAAGCGACTTGCCAGATAAGGTGCTTACCTTAAACGAATCTGTCCTTTCCTTAGAGGAAGCAGTAAAGCGCCATATTGTGAAGGTTTTTAAACAGAATCAAGGCAATATATTTACAACTGCAGAGGTTCTCCGTATAGCTCGTGATACCTTGAGAAGGAAATTGGATAAATTTGGATTACGAATTCATCAACCATAAATACTGCAAGCATGAAAATTAAGTCGCTTACTGTAGGAGATATAACATCCCAAAACCTTCGATATTATGACTCTTCTTGCGAAAAGGAGTGTCTAGGAGTATGCGACTACCTGAATATTGATTTACTACCTCTGATTGGCCAAGCCCAATATGCAGAAAGGCAGAAAAATATATTTATTGTCAAGCAAATTGATGATGAAACGCGAATTTCTCCGTTCGTTTCCATATTGGACCATCAATTTAGGAGACGCCTAAACATCGCAAGGCACAATGTTGTATTTGTCGTAGATGGAAAAATAATAAAGGGCGTTGTCCATATATCTGATCTTAATCGTAATGGTATTATACAAGCTATTCAACAGGATTATGTTCTATTTGAGCGAAATTTGCGTCACTTACTCCAATTAAATGAGTTTACAAACCTGGATGTACTTGAATTTATGGCATCACTGGCCGAGAAAAGTGTAAACAGGAAGTACTGGCAAGGTCAGTTTGATTCATACAGTTCTATATTGAAGGAGAAGAAGAAAGAAGGGCATTCTGATTTACAACTTTTTAATCTGTCGCATTTGCTGGAATTTAGTAATAGTGAATTAGGAAGATTTGTGTTTCCCATTTCAACTCCGGGCGAAAAAAAGCAACTAACGGACTTACGCAATAAAGTTATGCATGCTAAAGATTCGATAGACTTGAGCAATAACCACGAAATACATACTGCTCAGCAGTTAAACAAGTTTTACAATACTGTAGAGGTATTTATTAGATATTACGAGCTTTTGGAGGAAAAAATATGCGCACATGTTAAGCACTGTCGAGCAATTATATTGGATAATGCTTCAAAGCTTAAGATAATCGGAGATCATTATCCGAATGCGTTTGAATATTTTATAAGGTGACAAATAAACACAGGTTAGTTTGATCCATATTTCAATTAATTATCTTTCTCCGAAACGAATCATACTCGAGCCAAAAGTCGGTAACGCGGTTTAGATCTAAAGAGGTAATTAATTAAATCATTTTCAGATAGTTTTTTTGGAAATTTATCAAGCATATTTGAGTCGTGTGCAGCGAAATTGCCAAATGTTCTAATAATATGCATGTAACTTATAATCCACGTGGCTATTTGTTTGCTGTGCAGTCTATCAATCGACCTTTTCAAATCTTCTTTGCGGCTTGATTCATTTAGAATGTCGAGCACAATTTTCTCCACCAGCCTGCGCCCCAAAATGGACGTCTCAAAAATTCTTGTTTGATCGGATCTCAAGCATTGAATCAACTCATCAATCGTTTCATTGGATGGCAAATTCAGTTTTATTTTACTCAGATTAACAATTAGCTCTTCAATGATATTTTTTGAAATATCTGTTTGAGGTAAACGGGTGGTAGGAGAGTCATCACGTTTGAGAAACTTGTTTATAGCATCATTCAGTAGCTGTACTTTTTCTTCAGTCATCTCTACAAACAATACCTTATTCAATTGCTTAACATGTTTAAGCGCATTATGTGTATTTTCCAACAAATGCGGAATAATCAATTCTGGATTGAGACCTTGTCTGCCCGTACCTAGAATGGGTAAGGCAATTGAATTCATTTTAATATTATGTGTTTCACAGATTAGCAACAAGGTGGTGAGACTTTTAAATACCGTTTCAAATTCGAAGTTAGTGCCAATAATTTCAATGCATGCAATTCGCTTAAAATTAGTATTCTCGAGTTCCTCTGAAATCCAAATATTGAAAGGATTTCTCAAATTGATGGGGGCTTGTTCAATAAGATTGGTGAGCAAAATTTCATGATTGTTGTACAAAGCTCCAAGCACTGAACCTGGGGTAGGGGTAAAGCCATTTTTGAATGCAGAAACCACCAAGCAATCTAACTCGCCATTCAACTGGGTTATATCACCCTGAATGAGTTCTATGCTTTTATAGCCCCAAACGGTTATAATTTCATGTATATTAACAATCTTCATTACGGCTGTACTTCACCATTTTGAGGCTGCGTAACTTCTGTAATCTTTTCTAATTCCTCAATTCGTGAACGCATTTGGTCATCAATTGGGCCCGCCATTTTTTCAAGGTAGATTGTTTGAATTTTCAATTGTTTTTCAACCTCCTTGAAATGTTTGTCGCGAAATGTTCGGTGGGTATACCAACCATAGATGTAATAGCCAATAAATATTCCGATTGCTGCTGGAATTAGCCCGTATACTATTAAGCTATCAATAGAGTTTTCCATGGGAGAGGTTTTGGGTAGTGTGGAGGTAAATGTAACAAAGTTTTTTCGCTAAATTTTAAGATGCATTTTCTACCGGCATGCAAATGGATCGAAACGATATTTACTATCAACTATTTTGAATTAAATTAGATATCATTTCCAGTCTTGTAGTTGAGTGGAAAAGCCTATTCCGTATCAACCTTTAACAATTGATATTTCGAGAAGTGCTTGGCATGTAAAAATAATATTCCTAAATGCCAATTTCCTATTAACATTGATTGTTAGAAATCAAACAAGCTTGCCAATTCACCGCTGATTTTAAAAAATCAATCACGTAAGCACCGGATGGAAAACCCATTTTGCTTAAGACTATTAGATTGATTTGCAGTGCCATCGTAATAATTAAAATTATAAAATGAAGCAGTAGTAAGATTATTTTCAGAAGAACTCCATAGAAAACAATAATTGCCTAACAAAGAAAAGATGCCAGTTGGTCCGTAGTCTCTACTTCCTCCAGGAAGGCCCGAGAAACCGTATTCATTTGTTGCAAATTCATTTGGAGCCAACCAATATTGATAGCCCATATTTTTCAAATTGCCACCAGCAAGGCTTGTACCACCCATCAGATTTATTAAAGTGAACCAATCATTATTAGTTGGCAAATGCCAACCTGTGGGGCATACATTACGCGGGTCGGCTACCGTATACCAATTGTATAACTTCCCATAAGGGCATTCGTATTGGCTGTTGT
>CAIRMY010000330.1 GCA_903879775.1 uncultured Bacteroidota bacterium | reverse complement strand
TGATTGCAAAATGCATTTTGAGGGATGTTTCATCGCGCAAATATGTACTTAAAACTTCTTGTTTGTGCGTTTCCGCCAAATTGGGGATAATCTTACCAAATGTGGTGTAAATGTAATCTTTATGATTGTAGAGATGTCCAAATGCCCTCGTGCTTGTCCACTCGCTTACATTGCCTAACAAATGATGAACTTGAGGGTATCCATCAGGGATATTCTGATTGACCGACATTGGTATCATTTTGTTCTTCTGCACAACAGCCATTCTATCGGTCATTGTTCCTTTATAATTCAAGGAATTTGTGGGTGCCTGCTCGAATATATATTCAAAAACCGGACTTACAAATCGTGTATTTTTATTTCTTTTTTCGATTGTTGGCTTCAAAATACAAGCATCAACACTGGCGTAAAATTCGGCAGTGGTAGGTAAATCTACTTCAATTTTGTATCCTTCCGGAATTGATTTTTTTAAAGTTTCATTCAATTTTGTTTCAAGCCAATTGCAATATTCTGTGGCCTGAAATTGAGAAACACCAACAACGGGGTAATCGTTGTATGCATTGTGCGCAAAATACCATTTATTATATGGATTGTCGGGGTCTTGGTAATTCACGTTTGAACCCCAAACATTGGTTTCAGGCGAGAGCCATTGTTGAGTTAATTTTGAAGTTTTTCTTTGGGTGCAATTGGAGTCATTTAAAAACTCTTTGTATTCTTTGTTAGTCACTTCATGTCGCTGAATATAAAAGGGACTCATGTAAAATTCTGCCCCATTGGCCCTAATGGTATCGTAGCCTAGTTGTTCTTCAATTTTCAGGAAAAACTTGAATGTATCGGCTCCAATGGGGTGGTATTTTTCAGATATGCATTTGGTTATATTTTTATCAACCTTGGTGTTAAAAGGATAATCAAAATGCAAAAAATGATATCTTAAATTATGTTTTGGATGGGGTAAATCTTGGGCATTCAGAATTCCACAGAATCCTAGGAAAGCGATGCCTAAAATGTCCCTCAAAATCATAAAAGTAAAATTAAATATTTGCTAAGCAGGTTCTAATTGCCTCTAAGCTTGGCATTTCGCCTGCATTTTCTAAAACTTCTGCATATTTCACGATGCCGTCTGCATTGATAACAAAAGCGGCACGTTTAGAAACACCGCGGGTTCCAAAAGCAAACTGATCGTAGATACAATCGTATGCAGTAGAAACTTCTTTGTTAAAATCAGATAACATTGGGAATGGATAGTTCATTTCACTTCTCCATTTGTCTAGGGTAAACACTGAATCAACTGAAATGGCTAAAATTTCAGCGTTTAATGATTGGTATGCGTGGTAATTGTCGCGAACGTCGCAAAGTTCAGCAGTGCAAACACTTGTAAAAGCAAAGGGAAAGAATAGAATAACAACATTTTTTCCTTTAAATTCAGACAAAGTAATGTTCTGTTTGTCGGTATTCACTAAAGTGAAATCTGGCGCAATTTGATCAATTTGTATAGACATGTTAGGATAACAAACATAATCAAAAAAAGTTGTAATTAAAAGAGTGTTGGATTGTTGTAGTATTCTCTTTTGTTTAATTTTAATTCTTGCAAGAGCCTGCTCTTAGGCCTTAGAGTGAACAACCATTGCTTCATGAAACCGTCTGGTATCCAATTGAATTCAATTTGCCAACAATGTAAATCGCGAATCACTGAAAACGATGAGCCTTCAATTCTGCTTGAAGCAAAATTGTAACCACTTTGGTAGGCAATTTTCCAATCTGGAGTTAAATTTACATCTCCTGAAATTCTAAATGTATTTGAACTGACCTTTCGTTCAGGATTCAATTCCTCTGCATTGTAACGCCACATGTAAGTGAAATTCAATGTCCATGGAATGTTGAAATCATAATAGTTGTTTGGCCTATTTTGAATGTCCTTCATTTCATTCTCTTCATCACTTTCAATTTTTGTCGATTTTTTTGTCGATTTTTTCTTAAACATATCAGCTGAGAAACGAGAATTTATGTTCAAATCTACATTCCTAAATCGGGCAAATTTACCTCCATTTGAAATTTCAAATTCATTGAGTAATCTGCCTTTTTCATTGATTTGGTAAGGACTAAAACTTGCGTTGCTGTTGATACGCATTTGTTTAAAAATAACTGTATTGAAACTCGCGCGGATGTCGCTCCATTTAAAACTATCTGCAAACAAATTGTATGAAGTATTGAAACTTAATTGGTCAATAATATTGAATTTCTCTGTCTTTTCTTTTCCAACACTATCTTTTGAAACTACTTTTTTTCCTTGTAAATTAT
>CAIRMY010000329.1 GCA_903879775.1 uncultured Bacteroidota bacterium | reverse complement strand
ATTCTTTATTATTTGAAATATAGTTTGATTGGAAAAGATATCTATTTATTGTTTGCAATACTCTGTGGTGCATTTTCATATTTTATTAGAGATGCTGGGGCTGCTATTTGTGGAGCGTTCTTCTTTTTAGGAATTTGGGAATTCATGATTTACAAGAATTGGCGAAAATTCCTTTTATACGTTTTTCCTTTTGCTTCAATCTTGATTTTTAAACTTATATTTCCACCATTTAATTCCAATCTATTTGATGATTTAATTTCTAAAATAACTTATGAAAGATGCATACAGCCGATATATTTAATATATGAGAATGTTTCGAAAAACATATTGCCATTAAATCGATTGTATAACGTTGGCTTTTTATTCGTTGCCGTTTGGATGATTATAGTAACTGGATTAATTTCTTTTTATAAAAGTCAAAAGAAAAAATTCAATGTTTTCATTTCCTTATTTCTAATGTTTTATGTATTTATTCATGTTTTTGCCGGTGCAATTGAGGAAAGGTATTTTTTAATCATACAAATAATCATGTTGCTATTTTTCTTGTTCGGGTTGTATTTAATTATAGCAAGAATTAAACTAACTGAAAAATTAATCTTAACAATTTTCATTGTTGTTTCCATTGAAGCAGCGGCTAAGGATTTAGTCAGAATCAAGAACTGGTGCTTTACAGAAAATTATACTTTTAGGAATGAAGTTGAAACAACTGAAGCATTGAAAACATGGAGTTTTATAAAGAAAAATACCCTCCCAAATGATATTGTGTTTTTTAGAAAACCAACAGTATTAAGATTATTCACCACTCGAAATTCATGCGTTTTTTTGGAAGATTCTATTTTTGTAAATCGTCCCAATATCAATTTTTATCAATTAGATGCTTCTTGCGGGAATGTGAAAAATCATTTACAAAACGTAAAGCTGAAAAGAGATACAATTTTTACCAAAGGTAAATTTCAGTTAATACGCCTTATACCCCTAAACCCTAAACGCTAAACCCTAAACAATTTTTATCCTTCAAATTGCTTCTGGTACAAATTCCAATACATGCCCTTTTTAGAAATCAACGTCTCATGATTTCCACGCTCCATGATTTCTCCCTTTTCTAAGACCAATATTTCATCGCAATTTTGAATGGTGCTCAATCTGTGCGCAATCACAATGGCACTGCGGTTTTTCAATAATACGGCTATCGCTCTTTGGATCATTTCTTCAGTGTGAGAATCAATTGAACTCGTAGCCTCATCCAAAACAATCATGTCTGGATGCATTGCCAAGGCCCGAATGAATGAGATGAGTTGCCTTTGTCCCTGAGACAATGACAAACCCCTTTCCATCACATTGAAATCGAATCCGTCAGGTAATTTTTCAATGAAATCGTAAGCCCCAATTTCCTTTGCAACTTTTTCAATTTCTGCCGACGATACCTCGCTGTTCTTTAATACCAAATTGCTCTTAATGCTGCCTGAAAACAAAAACACATCCTGCAAAACCACCGCAATTCTTTTTCTGAGGGATGGATAATCGTAATCGTTTACGTTTATTCCGTCGATTAAGATATTTCCCTTTTGGTGTTGATACATCTGTGTCACCAAGTTGGCAATCGTTGTTTTACCGCTTCCTGTTGCCCCTACAATGGCCATAGATTTGCCCGATTGTATTGCGAAGGAAATGTCCCTCAGAATCCAATTTTCTTCATTATATGCAAACCAAACATTTTGAAATTCAATGTTGCCTTCTATTTTTTGAGGGATAATGTTGCCCGATTTCTCAATATTGTCTTCAGAATCTACGAGTTGGAAAATTCTTTCCGCGCTCACAATGCCCATTTGGATGTTGTTGAATCTGTCGGCAATGGCCCTAATAGGACGAAAAAACAAGTTGATAAACATAATAAATGCCGTGAGTTCACCCAGTTTCATGCTATGGTTAAAAATGGCGGTACTTCCATAAGCCACAATGATGGCAAAGGCCAACGCAATCAAAACTTCTACAATAGGAAAGAAGATAGAGTAATAAAAGATACTTTTTATATTGGCATCTTGATGCTTTTTATTGATGTCTTTGAACTTGCTAAACTCCCTCTTTTCTTGATTGAAAAGTTGAACAATTTGCATTCCGGTAATGCGTTCCTGCAAAAAGGCATTGAGGTTTGCAACTTGATTTCTAACATCTTGAAATGTGTCTCTAATTCCCTTCCTGAATTTATTGGCACTGTACATTAACAATGGAATCACCAAAAGCGTTAAGAATGTTAATTTTACGCTGATGTAAAACATGCACCATAATATGGCAATAATTTGAACCATGTCGCCAAGAATGGTAATGATTCCCGACGAAAATAAATCGGTAATTGTTTGAATGTCTGAAATACTTCTTGTTACGGCTGTTCCAACTGGAGTTTTATCAAAAAAACTTAATTTGAGACGAATCAAATGATCATATACAAATTGTCTGAGCTTTAAGATAATCGATTGGGCAATTCTTTCCGATAAATAGGCGTTTATAAAGCCAAGTCCAGCCTGGATGATGAGCCATCCCAACAAGATAGAACACCAAAAATTCAATTGGTTAAATCTGTTGGCTAAAATAACCTGATCAATGACAATTTTATAAAGGTAGGGTTGAGTTGCAGTCAGTAAACTCTGGATGATTGTTAAACTAACCGCAAAAATGATCCACTTTTTTTCAAACTGAGCCAAATTCAGCAATCGTTTTAACAACTGAAGCTGATTGGTTAGTTTTTTCTTCTTTTCTGTCATTCAACTACAAAACTACTTTGAAGTTTCGAAATGCCCTAATCTTGTTAGTGTTGAGGTAGAATTGTGTAAAACTTTTATGTACAAACAATTTGCATTGGCAAGTGTCAAATGGTTAATATTGCAGTATGGCTCGTCACATTGCAATAGCTGGGAATATAGGTGCAGGTAAAACTACTTTAACTCACTTATTGGCTAAACATTACGGTTGGGAAATGCAACTAGAGGATATGGATGATAATCCTTACATTTCCGATTTTTATGAAGATATGCAACGTTGGAGTTTTAATCTTCAAGTTTTCTTTTTGAATACACGTTGGAAACATGTTCAAGACATCAGAAATGGTGAAAAAACGGTGATTCAAGATCGAACTATTTATGAAGATGCATTTATTTTTGCTCCAAATCTTCATTCGATGGGATTAATGAGCACCCGCGATTTTGAAAATTATAGTCGATTGTTTGAAAATATTAGTTCTCAAATTCAACAGCCCGATCTACTCATTTATTTAAGAGCCTCTATTCCAAAATTGGTTGATCAAATTCAAATGCGTGGAAGAGATTATGAAGATGCCATCAGACTCGATTATTTGAAAAGATTGAATGAACGTTATGAAGCTTGGATCGGTGATTATAAAGGTCAGCTGTTGATTTTTAATGTCGACGATATGGATTTTCAATAAAATCCAGAAGATCTTTCTAAAATTATTACCCAAGTTGAAAGTACATTGAACGGTTTGTTTTAATGTCGTTAAACCACTCAGAATTCCAATCTTGTGTTCAGGTTAGACCTGATGACATCGATTTATTTGGGCATGTGCACAGCGCCAAATACCTAGATTATTTTTTGGCCGCTCGTTTTGAGCAAATGCAAAAGAATTATAATTGTGGGATGGATGAATTTCTGAGTAAAGGACTTGGATGGTTTTTGCAAGATTTCGATATTTCCTACAAACGACCTTTAAAGCTTGGAGATACCGCCATGGTTTATACGAATATTATGGAACTTCAGAATAATGGTTCGATTGTGGCATTCCGAATTCTCAATCAGCAATCAAATAAATTGGTTGCTACAGGAAAAGGTAAATTTGCTTTGGTTGATATTCAATCGGCCCGTTCAGTTGCCATTCCAGATTGGGTGATAGAACGTTATTCCATCAATATAGAAAACCCATAAATATTATATAAATTTGAGTATGCATTTTCAACAGCCAAATTTTTTGTGGGGATTATTGTTGTTGATTTTACCATTACTCGTTCACTTATTCCAATTTAGGAAGTTTCAAACCCTTTTGTTTCCTGGCGTTTTTCGTTTGAAAGAACAGTTGAATGTTGCAAAAAAACAAAAAACAGTGAAACATTGGTGGATTCTACTGTCTCGTTTACTTGCGATTATGTGTTTGGTCTTGGCATTTTCAATGCCTACGTGTAATTCAAACGTGAGTCATGCTTCCCTCAATCAAAAAGTAATTGTTGTTGTAGATTGTTCACCATCAATGCTTTTGAAAAATGATGGTGAAATACTTCTCGAAAAAGCACGAACTGTTGCACGGAAAATTATTCGCAATGCGAGCTCCAATACGCAGTTTGCACTTATTGCAAATCACAACCAACCCAAACATCAGTGGATTGAACAACGCAGAGCTCTTGAAATTGTTTCGGATATCGCAATTTCAGCGTTCCCGGAGAGTTTTACAACTTGGTATTCCGACATTCAAACATTGCTCACAGATAATGAATCATCAAATTACATTGTATATGTAATTACAGATAATTTACAAGATATTTATGAGGGACATAAAATCGTTGACTTCAAAAAGGCGTCATATAATATGATTGAAATAGAATCGCCAAAACAGGTGAATCTGTCAATTGATTCTGCATATTACTTAGATCCATTTTTGTCGCAAACGGCCGATAAACGGTTAAAAGTTTTATTGCACGCTTCAGATAAGGCTTACAATGGAAAAGTAAACGTTCAATTGATTCACAACGATAGAATTATTGGTAGTCAAGAGGCTGTGTTTTCATCAGTTGCCGACATTGAAACTATTTTTAGTGTTTCAGAGAATATTCAAGGGAACCTCAAAATTCAAATTGAAGATCAATCATTGCCATCAGACAATGTTCTGTATTTGCATCAAACAAGTCAAGATTATTGCAATGTTTCTGTATTGGGCAGCAATACATACATCAATCAATTAATTCAAACACAATCTGTTTTCGTTTCCAAAAAAATCAATGCTGTTCAAGATGTAAATGAAAACGCCAGGACTATTTTAGTGAATGAGGCAGAGCAGCTAAATTCGAAGGATATAATTACTTTAGAGAACTTTGCCTCGGGAGGTAAGATTGTAGTTTACTTTGCTGGTAAAGAAGATTTTAAATTTGGTCAACTCTTTGGATTGCAAGGGAAATGGCTCAAACAAAAATTGGGATTGGGAGCTGCTGGTTTCAATAACGATGTTTTTAAGGGCATATTCACGAAGGAAATAGATCAAAAAACGCAACTTCCATTTGTAGAATCGCATTTTCAAATCGAAAAATATGTTGGTAACCAAGATTGGCAAACCATTCTAACTTTAGAAAATGGAGAACCAATTTTAATCAAAAGAGATTTTGGTGCTGGAGCAATTTGGTTGTGGTTGTCTGACATGACAATTGGAACAAAATCGCTTTCTAAATCGAGTTGGTTCTTGCCAATATTTACCCAAGTGATGTTGGGTAATATTTTAGATGCCACGCCAATTTTAGGGTTCGTGAATTCAAAATCACCTATGCCAATTTCTTCAAACCTCGATTTTCAAATTGAAAAAGGTGGTATACTAAAAATGAACCCTTCAGAATGGGTGGTTTCAATGGAAACCAATGATCAAAGTATAGCGTTGAATACTAATTTTCAAGCCAAAGTTCCCGGATATTTTCAACTCTATCCAAATGCAAAATCTAAAGATTTTATAGATGTTGCATTGAATGCGCGAAGAACTGAAAAAGATTTATTGCCAATTTCTAACGACCTTAGAACCGAAATCCAAGATCAAGGTGTTAAATTTGTAAAAAATAGTTCATTAAATACGAAACTCATTATGGCACAAACAGATAACTCGTTATGGAAATTATTCTTATGGTTGTCAGTTTTGTTTTTTGCAGTTGAAATTGTGCTACTTTATTTGAAATCTAAAAAATCATCCACCCAAAGCAATCAAATATGATCAGTGAAATCATCATTAAATCCGTAAAAATTGTAGATATCAACAGCACTTGGAACAATCAAGTGGTTGATATTCATATTGAAAATGGTATCTTTAAGAATATCGATCGTTCAATAATGGTGCCCAATGCTGAAGTGTTTCAAGCAGATGGACTTTCTGTTTCTCTGGGATGGATCGACGTTTTTGCCAATTGTCCAGATCCTGGTGAACTTTGGAAAGAGTCGCTGACCTCGTTGGCCAGAGCAGCTCAACTCGGTGGTTTTACATCGGTAGCTGCAATGTGTGGAACAGATCCTTTGCCAGAAAATTCGAGCTTAATTGGTCAAACATTGGTTCAAGCAAAACAGTTAACTGTGAATATCCTTCCTTTAGGTTTGTCGTCAGAGAAGCGCGAAGGAAAAGAAATGGCAGAAGTTTATGAGATGCATAAAGTTGGTGCTGTTGGACAAACAGATGGTGTTGTTCCGAGCGCTTCAGTGTCCCTCAGAAGTAAACTCATGCAATATTGTGCCTCTCTCGATATTCCATATTTGCACTTCCCTTTTGAGGGAAAATTGGTGACAGGTGGCAGTGTGAACGAAGGATTTATGAATGTAAATTTGGGTTTAAAAGGATTGCCTTTTGCGAGTGAAACGATTTCCTTGTTGGCAGACTTAGAAATGGCGAAATGGTTGAATACCCCAGTGAAAATTATAGGCATCAGTTGTAAAGAATCTGTTGAAATAGTGCGTAAAGCCAAAGCCAATCAAATAAATGTTCGAGTGGCTGTTCCTATCATGAATTTAGTTTATACCGAGAACGCCGTTGGTGAATTCGACGAAAATTATAAAGTATTGCCACCATTGAGAACTGAAGCCGACAGAAAAGCGTTGGTAGATGCTGTTTTAGACGGCACAATTGATGCAATCATGAGCAATCATTTACCAAGTGATATTGAATCGAAAAATGTGGAATTTGATTATGCTCATTTTGGTACGGCAACGCTTCCATCATTCTTTCCACTATTGTTAGAAGCTTTCGGAGAGAAACACCTCGATAAAGCCATTCAGGCATTAACTGTTGGAGCTTGTAATTTTTACAATCTTCCAATTCAAACTTTGGCAGTTGGTTCAGATGCAAATTTAACATTCTTCAAGGCAACTGAAATGTTAGAATTGACAAACCAAAACAAAGGAAGTAAAGCTTACAATGTCCTTGGCTTAAATCAAAGCAAACAAGGCAAAGTGGTTGCAACATTTTGTAAAGGAAAATTAAATCAAAACTAAATGATATCGCTAACATCCATAAAATTGAGGCCTGCTGTGATCCATGGATTGTTGGCTGGAATGCTATTATTCTTGGTGAAAATGGTGTTTTTTGCCAGTGGTCATTGGCAGCTTCGTTTTACTCCATATTACCCAATGTTGTCTTTTTTGCCAATTTATGCGGCTATGATGTTCGGTGGGAGAGCTGAGCGACAATTGTTTAGCAAAGATTTTAAATATTGGAGAGCACTCAAAAGCGCAATGCTCACAATTTTAATCATTGTGTCAATCTCTGGTTTAGCAGAGTTCATTATTTATACAACAAGTGATGAAGTTTTGCAAAGTAGCATTGATATTTTGCGTAAACAGATGATTGAAGGTTTTAGATACATGGGTAAATTGTATTCAACCAAACAAAAAGATGAAATGATACAAGCAATCAACCCTAGTTCTTTTAGCTATCTTATCCCTCAAATGTTTGGTCTTTTTGTTTCTAACGCTTTGACTGCTTTGCTCATTGCACGCTTTACAATGTTTAAAGCCGATAAAAATGATTGGTTGAAACGCGAAACTCAAGAATGATTAGAGAAATTAGTAGTTTTCAAAACGATTGGGTGAAGCGTGTGAAATTGCTTCAAGAAAAGAATCGTGCCCGAAAAAAAGAAGGTGTTTTTATTGTAGAAGGATTAAATGAAATTCGTTTATGCATTGCTGGTGGGTATCAGATTGTGGAATTTGGTTTTTGCTCTGATATTGTTTCTGTAGAAATATTGAGTCAGAAAATTGGCGCCAATGTGCTCGATTTTAATAGAGTTTATTCACTTTCTGGGGCGATTTTTGATTCTTTGGCCTACCGTGGGGGTGTTGAAAACGCCATTGCCTTGGTGGCCTATCCAAATCGTAAAAATTCATTAGATGATATTGATTCGGAGGGACTTTACTTTGTTGCTGAAGCGGTTGAAAAACCAGGAAATTTGGGCGCAATCTTAAGAACGGCCGATGCTTCTAATATCTCGGCGCTGATTGTTTGTGATGAGCTTGTAGACATTTTTCACCCCAACGTGATTCGAAATAGCCTCGGTTGTGTTTTTACTGTTCCGATTATTCTTTGCAGCAGTGAAAAAGCAATTGAAGTATTTAATCAAAAAAAGATTTGCATATTTTCCACTTTTATGGAGGAATCTATTTCCGTTTTCGATGCCAATTTAACCGGTGGGGTTGCCCTTGTTGTGGGCACTGAACACCAAGGTTTATCTGATATTTGGAGAAGAATGGGTCAGAATATTAACATTCCAATGTTAGGTCAAGTAGATAGTCTGAATGTTTCTGTTGCATCGGCCGTGTTGATGTATGAGGCAACTCGACAAAGACTCAACTAAATTTCGTATTTTCGTAAAATGCAAAAAATTGCTATCCTTGGCGCAGGTCGTAGCGCAGGTTATTTAATCGATTATTTAGCAGATAAATCTATTGAAAATAACTGGCAAGTCACTGTTTTTGATCAAAATTTTGAAGGGTATTTTTTATCTTTTGGAAAGAATGAAAACTGCGAGTTTGTTTCGACCAACTTGAGCGATTTTCATGCGTTGCAAGAAATTGTAGTTCAGTCAGATTTAATTGTAAGTGTTTTGCCGCCAAGCATGCATTTTAATGTGGCTCGTTTTTGTGTCCTTCATAAGACCCATTTGGTAACAGCCTCCTACATTTCTCCCGAAATGAAAGCACTGCATGAGGTTGCAGTGGAAAATAATATTATTCTTTTGAATGAGCTTGGATTAGACCCCGGAATTGATCATATTTCGGCTGCTAAAGTCATTGTTGAAATTCAAGAAAAGGGTGGTGAAATCATAGGATTTGAAAGCTATTGTGGCGGTTTAATTCGCGAAGAAGATTGTACCGGGAATCCCTGGAAATATAAATTTACATGGAATCCAAGGAATGTTGTTTTGGCCGGGCAAGGGAGTCATAGCAAATGGTTGAAAGATGGAAAAGAGTTTCAAGTATTGCCAATGGAGCTTTTTGCCAATTCTGTAACTTTAAATGTCCCTAATTTTGGCTCCTTTGATGCATACCCCAATCGAGATAGTTTGAGCTATTTAGAGCAATATAATTTACCGCACGTTAAAACAATGCTGCGTGGAACTTTGAGAAGAAAAGGCTATTGCGAAGCTTGGCAAGTACTTGTAGATGCTGGTTTTACAAACGATGAAAATGGGCAAGATTTAACGTTTCACAACCGACAAGAGTGGTTTTCTCATTTAACCTCATTTTCAAATGTTCAAACATGGTTAGATACTTTGGATGTGAATACGGCAATTAAAGAGAAATTACTTTATTTAGATTTATCGAGTGATACTGAAAAAGTTGTGGAGAATCAATCGCATGCAATTATTTTACTCAATATTTTACAAGAGAAATGGAAGCTTCAGGATTCTGATAAAGACGAAGTTGTAATGATTCATAAAATCACATACAAACAAAATCATCATACATTTTGCCATTATTCAACCCTACAAGTTTTTGGAGAGGGAGGAGCTCATACTTCAATGGCTAAAACAGTTGGATTGCCATTGGCCTTAGGCGCTCAAGCTATCTTAAAGGGACAGGTTTTAGAAAGAGGCTGCTTGATGCCCTTTAACACCACTTGGGGTGCAATGATTTTAGAACAACTTAAAGATTTTGATATTGTTTTCGATGAAACAACCGAGCAATTAGATTGATTTGGTTAACTTAATATCCACACTGACTAATTTTATCGGCTTATTTTGTATTTTTGATTAAAATTTATTTCTCATGATAAAAAATACTTTTCTATTGGTTACTTTGTTGATTGTGAGCGTTTTCAAGTTAAATGCTCAAGATACTGCAGTAAATTTCTCACAGAATTTAACTGGTCACAACGCTGCCGTTGAATCGGTTACCTATTCAAAGGATGGGAAATACTTGGCTACTGGTAGCTGGGACAATACCGTTCGATTGTATACCGTTGACACCAATGGTTATCCTAAATACTTAAGAACCATTTCTGGGCACTTTGGTGCTGTAACTGCAATTGCATTCAATTTCCAAAATACATTAATTGCAACTGGTTCCAAAGACTTTACCGTTCGTGTATATGATTTGGTCAAAGGAAACTTGGTTTACGCTGCCCGAGAGAACAAAGAAACAATTTCTTCATTGGTATTTGATCAAGAAGGTAAATTTTTATTCAGTAGCTCATATGATGGCACTATCAGAGCTTATGATGCCTTGGTTTTTGAAAACAATAGAACTGAAAAAGCAATCAATTATGGAAATCGAATCAACGACATTGTTTTGTCATCTGCAAAAGGGTCATTCATTGTTGCATCAAATAAAACTTCCTTCGAACAAATCAATGGAAATAAACAGGTTACGAAAACTTTTGTTGGTCATAATGCTGGTGTAAATTCATTGGATTTATCTCCAAATAAAAAGATGATTGCCAGTGGTAGCGATGATAAACAGATTATTTTGTGGGATGTAGCCACTGCCAAAGAGATTAAAAGATTGAAAGGACATGGATGGAAGGTGACTTCAGTTCAATTTTCAAACGATGGAAAATATTTGTTAAGTACCTGTAACAATGGAGAAATTAAGTTATGGAACATTGACGAAGGTAAGTGCATGACAAACATTCAACCGATGGGCACCAATGCGCGTCAAGCTGCTTTTTCATTCGATCAATCTCAAATTGCTGTCGCAAGCATTCAAAGTGGACCAATGTACGGTGTATCGATGTACATCACACCAATTAAGGTGAAACCCGTAATTAAAAAAATATACCCTTCAAAAGAAGGAAAAGTAAACGGAACAGAAAAAACAACAATCGATAAAAAGAAGAAATAAGCTTATGAGTGATTCAATTAATAGTAACAAAGCTCCAGAACCAGTAGGTCATTACCCACATGCACGTCGTGTAGGCAATTTGTTGTTTTTAAGTGGTGTTGGTCCTAGAGAAAAAGGAACTAAAGTTATACCTGGTGTTGAATTGGATGAAAATAGAAATATTCTTAGTTACGATATTGAAACGCAATGCAGATCTGTTTTTCAAAATGTAAGATGGATTTTAGAAGATGCAGGAAGCAGTTGGGAAAATATTGTTGATGTAACGGTTTTTCTTACAAATATGAAAGATGATTTTCCAATATACAACCGTTTATGGGCTGAGTATTTCCCAGAGAATCCTCCTTGCAGAACCACATTGGAAATTAATTGTTTACCAACACCAATAGGAATAGAATTAAAAGTCATTGCCACGATTTAACAAAGGCAATGTATAAACGTTAAAATAAAAGGGCTTAAAGCCCTTTTTTTTTAACGTTTTGTTTTTCGAATCTGGCTTTTTAACGCTGCAACACTTTTTTGAAGTGCAATTTCGAACTTCTCAGATCGCGTTGAAGCAAATATGTCTTTCCCGGCACTGTGTATCATAATCTCTACGGTTTTATTATGATTTTTGTGTGCATTCTCTGTCTTTAGGAAAATCTTGGCTTTCAAGGCCCCGTTGAAGATTTTTTCTAATTTTTGAACTTTGCCTTCGATAAAGCCAATGAGCTTTTCGCTAGGTCTTACATGGCTGGTTTGAATTGTGATTTCCATGAATTTTAGTTTTTTTAGGTTAGACATTTCACCCTTGATGGATGATTTCAACTTCAATTTCTAAAACTTAAATGAGAAAAACAAGTTTATTCGTTATTTTCTTGGATGTAATTGATGAATTTTTTTCAACTTCTCAAAAGAATTTTTTGTGTATACTTGAGTCGCCGACAGATTTGCATGGCCCAAAATATCTTTAATGGCCATTAAATTGGCTCCGTTATTAAGCATGTGTGTTGCAAAAGAATGTCGCAACACATGCGGACTTGTTTTTGCTGCCGTTGAAAATAGTTTGAGATATCGATTTACCAAACGATAAACATAAACAGGGTAAAGAGGTTCGCCGTTGGCCAATGTAAATAACATGCCTTTTTGAATCTTGCCAATGTATTCTTTGAGCAAATAGATTCCTTCGTCGTGCAATGGAATTAAGCGAACTTTGTTTCTCTTTCCCAACACTCTAATGCTATTTCTCGATAAATCTACATCGGAAGTTTTGAGTCCTATCAATTCCGACAATCGCATTCCAGATGTGTAAAACAGTAACAACAACAATCTGTCGCGTTCACCCGTTTCAACTTCATTCCATGGATATCTGTCAAACAGATTTTTTAAATCCTCTGCAGGAATATCTTTCACAAGGTGCTTCGGTGTTTTAGGAACGGAAATTTTGATTAGCGGATCGTGGTCTAGAAAGCCATCTTTTCTGAGGTGCTTTACCAACGATCGTAAACTGGAGATTTTCCGGTGGATACTTCTTGGCGCAATCTTGTTTTGCATCATGTCTGACATCCAGCCACGTACGTGAATAGATTTGAGTTGTTGCAAGCCCGGCGTTCCAATAGTGCCTAAATAGGCTAAGAACTGCTCTAAATCACCTCTGTAGGCCACAGTGGTATGTAAGCTCATTCGTTTATTCTTCTCCAAGTAATGGATAAAATCGTCGATATAGGTTTGCCAGGATGACAATTGTTTTATGGGTTTGTAGGCTTATGGGCAAATTTAACAATCAAATGATATGATTCGGCACGAATTCAATTTAAACTTCAAAAATCAACGAACCGTATCTAAATGGCTACACTTCTATGCAACATAAACGTCTAAACCTATAAGTCCTTTATTCCAATAATCCAATAATCCTGATAAACCAATAAAACCCAGCATAATAAAAAAAGCCGCATTCTGCGGCTTTCAATATTGTATATTTGAGTAGGGGAGATTATCCTTCTACTTCTTGAATTTGCATTTTTTGCTTATACGCAGCACGAATTTTTTGCATACGCTTGGTGATACAAGGTTTTTCAAAGGCTTGTCTTGAGCGCAATTCTTTAACAACGCCAGTTTTTTCAAATTTCTTCTTGAATTTCTTTAGTGCTTTTTCTAGAGAATCGCTTTCTTTTACGTTTATGATAAGCATGTTTGTGTGTTTTTCTTAATTATTAGGGTTGCAAATATAAGAATAAAATCTTTTTTCAACAAATGTTATTAATCTTTTAATATTTGGCGTGAAATTACAAGTTTCTGAATTTCAGAAGTTCCCTCGCCGATGGTGCAAAGTTTGCAGTCGCGGTAGAATTTTTCTGCAGGGAAATCTTTTGTATATCCATATCCACCAAAGATTTGCACAGCTTCGTTGGCACATCTAACACTCACTTCACTTGCATAGTATTTAGCCATTGCACTTACTTTGGTCACACTCATGTGATTGTTTTTCAAGTAAGCACTTTCGTGAATGAGCAATTCTGCAGCTTCAATTTGTGTAGCCATGTCAGCCAATTTGAAACCAATGGCCTGAAAATTAGCAATCGCTTGTCCAAATTGTTCTCTTTCTTTCGAATATTTAACCGACGCTTCAAAAGCACCTTTTGCAATACCCAAACTCAATGAAGCAATTGAAATTCTTCCGCCATCTAAAACTTTCATGGCTTGGATAAATCCATCACCTACATTGCCCAAAACATTTCCCTCAGGAATGCGGCAATCTTCAAAAATCATTTCAGCAGTTTCGGAAGCTCTCATTCCCAATTTATTTTCTTTTTTACCTCCCTTAAAACCTGGGGTGCCTCTTTCTACAACAAAAGCAGTGATGCCATGAGAATCTAACAATTCTCCTGTTCTTGCCAAAACCACAGCAATATCGCCAGTGATTCCGTGGGTAATCCAGTTCTTTGAACCATTTAAAACCCATTCATTGCCGTCTTTCTTGGCAACACATTTCATTCGCAAAGCATCTGATCCTGTATTAGCCTCAGTTAATCCCCAAGCGCCAATCCATTCTGCCGTGGCTAATTTAGGAAGCCATTTTTTCTTTTGCTCTTCGTTTCCAAATTGTAAAATATGACCTGTACACAAACTATTGTGCGCTGCCATACTTAGGCCAATACTTCCACAAACCTTCGATAACTCTTCAATGGCCACCGCGTATTCATGGTATCCAAATCCAGACCCACCGTATTCTTGAGGCACAAGAACACCCATAAGCCCCAATTGACCAAGATCTTTAAAAACATGTACTGGAAAGGTTTGACTTTCATCCCATTCCATCACATGTGGTTTAATATTTCTTTCAGCAAAATCGCGTACCATTTGACGCACCATTTGCACACTTTCAGTTTCTTGGAAATTCATAAATTCGACAACAAAATTAACCATATTTCGTTCAATTTGTTTGCGATAAATTATTTTTTAAAGGACTTATTTTGTGTTTGAACGGAAATCTAGATATGGCTTTAACTTAATTGATGTTTCAATTGGCATTGATCTCATCATCTGAACCTTGCTTGAAGTCAATGGATAGTGCACTTTTCGAAATTCCCACAATCTTTTTGCCAACTCTTTTCCAATGTAAGGATGTTTGTATAATTCAATAATATCGCATTCATTGATGTTTATTTTTCGAATCAAATTCGTGTCAATTGCAAAGTCTAATTTGTCACTTAACAATAAACTACTATCAAAATATTTGATTTCTAACAACTGAAATTTAGAAATAAAACCTCCAAGTCGCTCTCTGTATCGTAAAATTCTTCTTGCCGTTTTACCGCCAATTCCAGGTAAATGCTCCCATTCACTGCTGTCGGCCCGGTTCATATCGATCACATAATATTTTTGGGGGATTTGCGCTGCAGCTCCAAGCAATGTTTGCATTAAAATGGCGCTATCGAGTTGTGTTTCAGCTTCCAGCGTGTGCAATGAAGTGATGTGAGGATTCTTCTTTATTGCTTTCAGTATTTTTAGCGCTGTACTCGGATAAATGCTAAATTCTCGATTCCATTGCATATCCTTTTTGTGTTTGTGAGGGATGTTTAGCATACTGTCAAAATGAACCAGTGTGAGTGGTTCACGGGCATAAATAGATTGCCAATAAATGATTTGTAGCAATAAAAAGATTGTCCCTCCGAAAAAGGAAATCCCAATAAAGGCAGGTTTTCTAAAAAAAGTTTCTGAATTGGAATGTTGAACCATTCCGTAAAATTAGGAAATGGCAGCTAGCTTTTCTTTGCGATATTCGCCAGAATCCAATTTGCTTTTCACAGATTTAAACGCGTTAATTGTGATTTCTACGTCTTCTAAAGTATGAACTGCAGTAGGAATAAGGCGCAACATAATGACACCTTTTGGCACAACAGGATATACAACAATGCTACAGAAAATATTATAGTTTTCGCGCAAATCGAATGTTAAATGTGTTGCTTCAGGAATTGTACCGTTTAACAATACTGGTGTAACAGGGGTTGTTGTGATACCAATATTGAAGCCTGCTTCTTTAAGTCCACCTTGCAAAGCATGAACAATTTTCCAAAGGTTCTCTTTGTGTTCGGGCTGAGTGCGTATCATTTCCAAACGTTTGATAGAGCCTACCACCATTGGCATAGGCAATGCTTTCGCATAGATTTGGGAACGCATATTGTAACGCAAGAATTTAATTACATGAGAGGTAGAACCAATGAATGCACCAATTCCAGCCATTGATTTTGCAAACGTTGAGAAATAGATATCGATACCATCTTGACAACCTTGTTCTTCACCGGTACCCGCGCCAGTTTTACCCATCGTTCCAAAACCATGGGCGTCGTCTAGAAACAATCTAAAATTAAATTTCTTTTTAAGTTCAACAATTTCCTTCACTTTGCCCTGTGAGCCACTCATTCCAAAAACACCTTCGGTAATGACTAAAACTCCACCACCGGTTTCTTCAGCCAGTTTGGTTGCCCTTACCAATTGTTTTTCGCAGTCTTCAACATTGTTATGTTTATAAACAAAACGTTTTCCAAGGTGTAAACGCAATCCATCGATGATACAAGCGTGCGATTCTGCATCGTAAACGACCACATCGTGACGATCAACCAATGAATCAATCGCACTTACAACACCTTGGTAACCAAAGTTTAACAAGATTACATCTGGTTTGTGAATGAACTCAGCCAAATCATGTTCCAATTGTTCGTGGTAATTGCTGTTTCCACTCATCATTCTGGCACCCATAGGGTAGGCCATGCCGAATTTTGCAGCCGCATCTGCGTCGGCTTTCATCACATCTGGGTGATTTGCCAAGCCTAAATAATTGTTTAAACTCCAGTTTAATTTTTCAACACCTCTGAAAATCATTTTCGGACCAATAGGACCTTCAAGTTTAGGAAATGTAAAGTAACCATGAGCATCGTCGGCATGCATGCCCAAAGGGCCCATTTTATCGTGAAGTTTTTCGAAAATGTCTTTCATTGTGAACTGATAATTAAGAAATTATTGTATTTGCAAATTTATTGGGTTTTTCTGAAGAATGAAATGTCTACTTTCCAACAATAAACACACATGGAATTTTGCCAATTTCTGGAAGGCCTTTTCTCCAATTGGCAATGGTTTTTGTTACAATGGTCTGATTTGGGCCATGGATGTCGTAACCAATGCAAAGTTTATAATCCTGAGGCACATATTTAGTGAACCACTGCAAGAGTCTGTCAGTTCTATATGGTGTTTCAATGAAAATATGGGCGGGGGTATATTTTTGATTTTGACCTAAGGTGCTTAACCAAGTTTTTAAACCATCGTCTTTTAATGGAGCATAGCCATGGAATGTGAACGATTGGCCGTTGAGGCCAGATGCTGCTAAGGTTAGAAACAAACTGCTAGGTCCAACAAGCGGACGAACTTTAAGTTCTCTATGGTGCGCCCAATCAACGATTCTATTTCCTGGATCGGCAATGCAAGGCATCCCAGCTTCGCTGCAAACACCAATTTTAGGTTTGTCTAAGTTTTCTTTTAAAAATGCTTCAATTTCTTGTTGCTTGATATCTCTATCTAGCTCCAAAATATCTAACTCCGATATGTTGATATCGAGTTTTAATCCACTTAAAAAACGTCTAAGTGTTCTTGCATTTTCTGCAACCCAACATTTAATTGACCCAATTTCATTACGATAATATTCGGTGTCCATTTGTTCCCAACTGTTTTCACCGATGGGTAAGGGCACAAGCACAATTTCACAAGAGTTTTTTTGCATTGGGGCAAAACTCGTAAAATAATTTCGATTTCCCACCGACTTTCTTTCAATACCTTGCTTTTTAATGCTAATTTTGTGCAGTGAATTTCCTGCGTAGTCTACAAGAGAGGTGGAAAGTTGATTCCATTTCCAAAGTTCTTCTTATTTTAATGGTTTTTGCTCTTACAGGTACAACCGTTGTTTACCTTAAAAAGTACATAAAACCGTATCTTGGTGATGAGTGGTATATTGACATGGTTTACTATGTGCTTATCTTACCTGTCTATAATTTAATCTTACTGATTTACGGTGTGATTTTTGGTCAAGGAAAGTATTTCTGGGAATTTGAAAAACGTTTTTTCTCAAGGATTTTTAAGAAAAATAAATAATTTATGCTCAGTCGCGAAGCCATTCTCAGTGCATTAAGCCAAGTTGAAGATCCAGATTTAAAGAAAGATTTGGTGACACTTGGCATGATCGAGAAACTTGAAATTACAGATAAAGTTGTTTCTTTTGATTTGATTTTAACAACACCTGCCTGCCCAATGAAAGATATGTTGGTGAACGCTTGTAAAACCGCTATTAAATATATGGTTGATCAAGAGGCAATCATCAACATTCGTGTCGATAGCCGGGTTTCTCAAAATGTTAGACCCAATAATGTTCTTCCCAATGTAAAACATGTCATTGCCGTGGCTTCTGGTAAAGGTGGTGTAGGTAAAAGTACATTGTCGGCAACTTTGGCGCTCGGGCTTTCACATTTGGGAGCGAAAGTGGGATTGTTAGATGCCGATATTTATGGGCCAAGCGTGCCTACATTGTTCAACGTTCATGTGTCCCCACAAATGATAGAGGTCGATGGGAAACAAAGAATGCTTCCTGTTGAATCGCATGGTTTGAAATTGCTCAGTATAGGATTTATGACTGCACCAGGACAAGCTGTTGTTTGGAGAGGGCCAATGATTTCGAGTGCATTTAAGCAGTTTATTCACGATGTTGAATGGGGTGATTTAGATTATTTGATTGTTGATTTACCGCCAGGAACAGGTGATGTCCAAATAACGTTGGCACAACAAGCGCCTTTAACGGGTGTTGTAGTGGTTACAACTCCTCAAGAAATGGCATTAGCCGATGCGAGAAGGGCCATTGATATGTTCTCATTAGACTCCATTGCGAAACCAATCATTGGTGTGGTTGAAAATATGTCGTATTTCATTCCGAGCGATGCTCCGGATAAAAAATACCATGTATTTGGTGAAGGTGGGGGGCAAAAATTAGCTTCAGAATACGGTTTGAACTTTTTAGGTGAACTGCCTTTGAATCCAGAAATTGGGAAAAATGCCGATTCCGGGAAATGGGATTTTAACAATGACAATTTAAAGCCTTATTTGGCTGTTGCACAGGAGATTGCAAGAAGAATTAGCATCATGGGAAATTCCTAAACTTGATATTTGACAAGAAAACAACTATCTTTGTAGGAATGCAATTAGCACAACAAATCGAAACCGTTTTAGATACCATTCGTCCATATTTACATGCCGATGGTGGCGATGTTGAGTTGGTTGAAGTTCAAGAAAATCTAGACGTAATTCTCCGCTTAACTGGTGCTTGTAGCAGTTGCTCAATGAGTGAAATGACCATGACCGCAGGAATCGAGGAAAGTTTAAGAAAGTCAATTCCAAATTTGGGCAAGATTGTCGCAGTTAAAGAATAAATATTACCAAAATCTTCTTGTTCAACTCGTTGGGATACCTATCCCAGCAATTGTTTTGTCCTATATATTCAT
Organism: uncultured Bacteroidota bacterium; assembly: GCA_903879775.1. Classification (GTDB taxonomy): domain Bacteria; phylum Bacteroidota; class Bacteroidia; order NS11-12g; family UBA955; genus VMCP01. The sequence goes on along the minus strand of CAIRMY010000329.1, from coordinate 1,270 downwards.
CAGTTGGAACACTCAAATTTATAAGACATGGGATCTGCCAATGCAAATGCCCATTTTCGGTGGAATTGCATTGTTTGCATTTGTTCTCTTTATTTATGCATTTGATTTTTTGATAGACATTCAATATTGGGAATCCAAGGGTATAGGGCATTACAAACTTTTTAAGTTATTGGCTAAAATTTGGATGGGCGTGAGTGCCGCTATCATTTTATCGCTCATTGTTTTTCTGATTTACAGTGGTGAAGTCAAAAATATCTTGGTTGGAAACGAAATTGGTGGTTTCTTGAACTATTATTCAGCAATATTGGTCGTATTCATTGGCGTTTATGTGCTATTAAAAATAACCAAAGTCTCAATTTCCGGGTTGTATTTTTTGCTCCTCATCGCTATGGTTTCAGCCATGTCTATTTGTTCACCAATTTTTTTATTGTCGAAACTCCCTCGGTTTACTTGGCAATCAGATTTATTCAATCCACTAATCGGCTATTTCTGTGTGTTTTTCACCAATGTTTTAACGGTTTCTTATTATGAAAAAGAGAAAGATATTGAAGGAAATACAAGGAATATTTGGAATACCAACGAAAAACTTGCGAATTATTTAATGTACATTATTCCAGGAACAATGATGATATTTTATTGGGCTTTTAAATGGAACGTAAACATGCATCCAATGTATTTTACCCTTGCATGCTACATGATCATGTTTTATTTCCCGAAAATATTCAGAATTGCATCGGCGTATAGAATCATTGCCGACTTAACATTGTTGTTGATGTTTGTGAAAATACAGTGGTAAGATTTACAATCTGCCTTGCATTCCCTCATTCCAATGTTCTTCACATCTCGCTTGATATAAATCGTTGTGACCCACCACCACTAAATCACTATTGTCGATTGTTCGATAGGTGAAATCGGCCTTTTTCTGACAAACATGGCATTTTGCTGAAACTTGTATGTGGTTGTTTGAGAGCTTTTTAAGGGCTTTCATATGGCCGAAATCTCGATTGAGATAATCTTTATCCAAACCAGATGCAATGACCCTAATGTCGTTGCTCATGAGTTCGCCGATCACCTCAATGATGAGCGGCCCCATGAATTGTATTTCATCGATATAGACTTCTTTCGTGTGTTGGTTAACCAATGGGTAAATTTCTTCAGCTTTAGAAATTCGATGTCCTATGAGTTGAAGTCCCCCATGAGAATTAATAGAATGAGCTTGATACCGATTATCGATCAGTGGCTTCACTGCTATTTTTTCGTTGATATCTAT
>CAIRMY010000328.1 GCA_903879775.1 uncultured Bacteroidota bacterium | reverse complement strand
GTTGGAAAAACATTTCGAAAATGTTGCTTATTTCGAGCCATTTTATCTGAAAGATTTTGTTCCAGGAATTAGTAAAAAGTTTGCAGTTTGAAAATCGCTTTTATAGATAATTTCGACAGTTTTACATTCAATTTGATCCATTATTTTAAGAATACTGGAAGTGAAGTTGAATTATTCCACAATCATGAGTTGTTTAAAAATCAAGAAAAAATTTTAAAAGCAAATGCAGTAGTGATTGGCCCTGGACCCAATACACCAAATGATGCCGGTGAATTAATGTCGTTCATTGCTTTGTTGGTGGAATTTAAATTTCCAATCTTTGGAATTTGTCTTGGCCAACAAGCTATAGGTCAATTTTTTGGTATGAATTTAAAACTTGCCAAACTTCCGATGCACGGAAAAACTTCTGAAATTGTGCATGCTCAAAATTCTATATTTAGCGAAATGAGAAATCCCATGAAAGTTGGACGTTATCATTCATTGATTGTAGAAATGACAGAACATTCAACTGAAATTGAACCAATTGCACATTGCGAAAGCGAAATTATGGCTATCAAACATGTGTCGTTGCCCATCTATGCAGTTCAATTTCACCCTGAAAGTGTGTTAACACCTGTAGGGCAAATACTCATTCAAAATTGGGTAAATTTACTGCGATAATTGCACAGTTTTAATAATTGAATTTACGCCATAACCCGCTATTTCATATAGGATGTCATTGCTGCCATGGGTGATAAATTTATCTGGAATGCCAAGGTGGATCCATTGTCCCTCAAAAGAATGCTTGGCTTCTAATGCTTGCCCAAATCCGCCGTTGATTGTCCCATCTTCAATTGTAATTACGGTGGTATATTGTGTTAAGTCAATCGTTGGAAGTGGTTTTATTTGCGAAAAATGCAAAAAATCGACATTTAAATCACCATCTTCAATGGCTTGTAAGGCAATGTTTGAGGCTTGTCCCGTTGAAATGATTGCAATTTTTTGATTGTTTAAATCGGTTTTTGGGGGAAAATAAATATTGGAATTATTTGGGGGTAGAGACCAATCGCTATCTTCTAATGTACCCTTTGGATAACGAATGACAATGGGTTTGTTACATTCAATTCCATAGCAAATGGCGTCGCATAACTCTTGTGCATTAAGGGGTGCGAAAATTTCTAAATTTGGAATGCAATTTAAGAATGAAATGTCGAAAGCTCCATGGTGCGTAGGCCCATCTTCTCCAACCAAACCAGCACGATCTATACAAAAAATAATAGGGAGATTTTGCAATGCAACGTCGTGAATCAGTTGGTCGTAAGCGCGTTGTAAAAAAGTAGAATAAATATTCACAATTGGAATTTTACCTTTTGTTGCAAGACCTGCAGCAAAAGTCACTGCGTGTTGTTCTGAAATTCCCACGTCAAAAAATCGTTTAGGAAAGAGGTTCATGGCATTTAACATTCCACAAGAACTCGGCATTGCAGGGGTAATTCCAACCACATGTTCATATTTTTTGGCAACTTCAATGAGAATGTCTCCAAACACATCTTGCCATTTTTTAGATGGGATATCATTTGGTTGAATTTTGACATATTTATTGGTAGAATGGTAACGGGTTTGTTCCTTTTCTGCTGCTGTGTAACCTTTGCCTTTGATGGTTTTAACATGCAATAATTTTGGTCCTTTAATTTTTTTGAGGGATACAAAAGCGTTTGTAAGCTCTTTCATGTTATGTCCATCAATTGGTCCAACATAATTCAATCCGAACCACTCAAACCAGCTTTGAACATCCAGAAAATTAGAGCCCATTAAATGGTGGTTTAAAGCACCTGTATTTGGGTCGATTCCCATTTGGTTATCGTTGAGAACAATTGTAATATTCAGGTTAGAATCCATTAGGTTATTCAAAGCCTCATAGCTCATACCACCGGTAAGGGCTCCATCGCCAACAACCGCAATAAAGTTTTTTTCTAGTTCATTGTCAATTTTAGCAGCCATTGCCATTCCCATTGCGGCAGATATTGCGGTGCTTGAATGACCAGTTCCAAAATGATCGAAAGCACTTTCTTCGATTTTTGGGAATCCTGAGATTCCCTCAAAATTACGGATTGATGGAAGTTTATCTTTTCTGTGAGTGAGTACTTTATATGGATAAGACTGGTGACCAACATCCCAAATGATGGCATCATGATTTAAGTTGTATTGGTTCAACAAGGCAACGGTTAATTCAATGACACCCAAATTCGCGGCGAAATGTCCTCCGTGAAGTAGAATAGTTTGAATGATAAATTCGCGCAATTCATCAGCAAGTTCAGATAATTGTTTTTCTGAAAGACCTTGAATTTGATTTGGATGCTGAATGTTGCTGAGCATTGCCGCAAAATTAGGGTTTTAGTCTGATAAAGTATTTTGAAAATAGTCAAGGAAATTGTGAATTTGATTATTGTGGCTTTAATCATTGATAATATAATCTCTTGATTGTAAGTTTTTTGTCATAAAAATTCCACAAAATAGAATGTTATGCGATAAAGAGATTGTGTTTAAAGTATTTAATATCAAATATATAAGATGTTTTAATTCGAAATAAATTAATGAGAAATTAAAATGTTGTAAAAGATAAATAAATAAGCGCGTTAAAAAATTTAATTTATAGAAATATTTTCAGAAATTTGTAGAG
>CAIRMY010000327.1 GCA_903879775.1 uncultured Bacteroidota bacterium | reverse complement strand
GTTTTGACAAATCCGTTTTAAATATTGGTATAAATTATCCTTTCTAAAATTAGAAATTATTATTTTTGTAGCCCAATCCCAAAATGTCGGGATGGGGTTAACTTAAAAACAACACAAACAATGGCTCATAATATTAAACCCGGAGTAGCAACAGGAGATGAAGTTCAAGCAATTTTTGCTTACGCCAAAGAAAAAGGATTTGCCCTACCTGCGGTAAACGTAATTGGATCAAGCACTATTAATGGTGTTTTAGAGACTGCAGCTAAGCTAAACGCTCCGGTTATTATACAATTTTCTAATGGTGGCGCACAATTTAACGCCGGAAAAGGACTTTCAAATGTGGGCGAAAAATCAGCGATTGCAGGTGGAATTGCGGGAGCAAAACACATTCATACCTTAGCTGAAGCTTATGGCGCAACCGTGATTCTGCATACTGACCATTGTGCTAAAAAATTATTACCATGGATTGATGGTTTGTTAGATGCCTCCGAAAAATATTTTGCCGAAACAGGAAAACCATTGTATTCTTCTCACATGATTGATTTGTCTGAAGAGCCTATAGAAGAAAACATTGAAATTTGTAAAACCTATTTGGCAAGAATGAGCAAAATGGGAATGACTTTAGAAATTGAATTGGGAATTACCGGAGGAGAGGAAGATGGTGTTGATAATTCAGACGTTGACAGTTCAAAACTATATACTCAGCCTTCAGAAGTATCCTATGCCTATGAAGAATTGTTGAAAATTTCACCGAGATTTACCATTGCCGCATCTTTTGGAAACGTACATGGAGTATACAAACCAGGAAACGTGAAACTGACTCCAAAAATCCTAAAAAATTCTCAGGATTATGTTCAAAATAAATTCAATACAGGTCACAATCCTATCGATTTTGTTTTCCATGGTGGTTCCGGTTCTACAATAGAAGAAATCAGAGAAGCTATTGGTTATGGTGTAATCAAAATGAATATTGATACCGATTTACAGTTTGCATATACCGAAGGAATTAGAGACTATATGGTGAATAACATTGATTATTTAAGAACCCAAATCGGAAGCCCAGACGGAGCAGATTCTCCAAACAAAAAACACTATGATCCAAGAAAATGGATACGCGAAGGCGAAATGACTTTTAACAAAAGATTAGAACAGGCATTTGCTGATTTGAATAACGTTAATACATTATAAATTTAGGATTTGGGATTTGGGATTAAGGATTTTAAAAATCCTAATTCCTAATTCCTGATTCTCCAAATTCAAAATTATGGCTTGGTTTAAAAGGACAGAAAAAGGGATTACTACTGCAACCGAAGACAAAAAAGACGTTCCAAAAGGGCTTTGGTATAAATCGCCAACAGGTAAAATTATTGACCAAGACGAATTAGCTAGAAATCTTTGGGTTAGTCCTGAAGATGATTTTCATGTTAGAATTGGCAGTAAAGAATATTTTGAAATCTTGTTTGACAACAATGAATTCAAAGAGTTGGATGCTAAAATGACTTCCAAAGACCCATTGAGTTTTGTAGATACCAAAAAATACTCAGATCGATTAAAAGACGCTATCGACAAAACAGGATTGAAAGATGCTGTCAGGACAGGTGTTGGAAAATCAAAAGGAAAAGACTTAGTAGTTTGCTGTATGGATTTCGCTTTTATTGGCGGTTCTATGGGTGCTGTAGTAGGAGAAAAAATTGCGCGCGGTATTGACTATGCTATCAAACACAAAATTCCGTTTGTAATGATTTCAAAATCGGGTGG
>CAIRMY010000326.1 GCA_903879775.1 uncultured Bacteroidota bacterium | reverse complement strand
TCGCATTTGGGATGGGTATCGACAGAATTACCATGTTAAAATATGGAATTCACGATATTCGTGACCTTTTTGTGAATGACACCAGGATGTTGGGGCAATTTAAAGGTTTATAAATTAGATTAAAAAGATTAGAAGGGTTAGAGAGATTAAACGGAATAAAAAACCTTAAATATTAAACCCTAAATTAAAAAGAACTCTAAACATTAAACTCTAAACCCTAAATCAAATGATATACTTTGCTAGCGATTTTCACTTAGGAATGCCTCAAGGAGAGGTGAGTTGGAAGCGCGAGAAAAAGATTTGCGAATGGTTGGATAAAATATCTAATGATGCAAGTGAAATTTATTTGTTAGGTGATTTGTTCGATTTTTGGTTTGAATATAAAACTGTTGTTCCACGTGGTTATGTTCGTTTTTTAGGAAAGCTTGCAGAACTTACCGATAAAGGAATTAAAATTTATGTTTGTGTTGGAAATCACGATTTATGGATGAGGTCATATTTGGAAGAAGAATGTGGCGTTGTTATTTTTAAAGATCCCATCATTAGAAAATTTGGCAATAAAACTTTTTACCTTCATCATGGCGATGGATTGGGACCAGGTGATAAAGGATATAAATTTTTAAAGAAAATTTTTCTCTCTCCAATCAATCAATTTTTATTTGAAAGGCTGCACCCAAATTTTGCATTTAAGTTAGCAAATGGTTTTAGTAAGAAAAGTAGATTGGCTCAACCTGAGTGGGAAAAAGCATATCAAGGCGAAAAAAATGAGTACCTAACCCTACATTGTCTAGAAATATTAAAATCTCAGGCCATAGATTTCTTTATTTTTGGCCATAGACATCTGAAAATCAATGTAGAACTTGAAAATTCAAATTTGGCAACTCAAAACGATTCTCGCCAAAAATCGAGGTATATTAACCTAGGAGAGTGGTTTTCGGGTGGAGGGTATGCAAAATTTGATGGAACAGACTTAGTGTTCCACGATTTGTAAAAATTTAATTATTTTCGGCTTTGAGTCGTTCCGCATTTTCTGCAACCATGAGTGCTTGCATAATTTCATCGATGTCGCCATTCATAATTGCAGGAAGGTTATAAAGTGTCAAACCAATTCTATGATCGGTGACTCTCCCTTGCGGATAATTATAGGTTCGTACTTTTGCGCTTCGGTCGCCAGTTGAAACAAGTGTTTTTCTTCTAGAGGCAATTGCATCGAGATGCTTATTCAATTCTATTTCGTACAATCTATTGCGAAGCATTTTCATTGCTTTCTCGCGGTTACCCAATTGGTTACGTTCGGTTTGACAAATCACCACCATTCCAGACGGAATATGGGTTAACATCACCTTGGTTTCAACTTTGTTTACATTTTGACCACCGGCACCGCCACTTCGTGAGGTTTCCATTTTTACATCTGCGTCGCGCATTTGAAAATCAACCTCTTCGGCTTCTGGCATCACCACAACGGTTGCAGCTGATGTATGTATCCGTCCTTGGCTTTCAGTTGCTGGCACACGTTGAACACGGTGTACACCTGATTCGTATTTCAGGGTACCATAGGCACCAGGTTCGTTTACTTCGAGCACAATTTTAGAGTAACCACCCATAGATCCCTCCATTTCTTCTGCGATTTCGGTTTTCCAACCGCGTTTATCACAGTATCTTTGGTACATTCTATAGAGGTCACCTGCAAAAATTGAGGCTTCGTCGCCGCCCGTCCCTGATCGAATTTCTACCACACAAGCTTTGGCATCTTCGGGATCCTTGGGGAGCATTTGAAAGCGTATTTTTTCTTCGAGGGACGGGAGGTTGGATTCTAGGAGTTCAAGTTCTTCCTTGGCCATATCGCGCATTTCCTTATCTTTTTCATTTTTAAGGATATCGCGGGCTTCGGCAATGCCTTCGGTAATTTTTTTATACTCGAAATAGGATTCTACGATTTCTTCAAGGTCTTTATACTCTTTATTGAGTTTTGTAAATCGCTTCATATCGGCAGCAATTTCAGGGCTACTGAGTAGAAGTTCAATTTCCTTGTAGTGTGCGTGAACGGCTTCGAGTTTGGAAAGCATTGGCGCAAAATTAGGTAAAAATGCGCAAGAAAATGGAGATAAAACTACAAACCGGCAGCTTTTTGAGTAAAACCGTTACCACTTTTTTGGTGAGGCTGAACAGCAGGAGCTTGTTTGCCTTGTGTCGTTTTTTTGATTTTGTTTTTCATAACGGTTTTCCTTTCTATGGTGAATATTTTACAACAATTGTACCACAATTTATGGTATATACAATTAAAACGGTTAAAGCCCCTAAAAAGTTTATAAGGGTTTATAAAGGTTTATGAGGTTTATAATGGTTTATAATGGTTTATGAGGTTTATTCCCGATAGATATCGGGATTATTGGTAAACTTTAACTTTTATAAACTTGATAAACCATTATAAACCTTCATAAACATATTGTGGATTATGGGTAAACTTTAACTTTTATAAACTTGATAAACCATTATAAACCTTCATAAACTAAGAAAATTTAACAAGTATCGTTAAATTTTCTTTTATATATTTGTGTAAAGAATAAAATCATGAAAGCAATCAAAAATATTTTATTAATGACAGCGGTAGCTGGTTCATTATTTTTCAGCAGCTGTGCTGACGACAAACCAACAACAACCACAACAACTCCTACAACTGGTAGAATTGTATGTAAATTAAATGGCGCAGCTTGGTCAAGTGATGCAGAAAACAAATATTACTATCTAGCAGGTGATACTTTGGTAGGTACCATTGCATCATTGACAAATGGTGAATTGATGGTTCAAGGCAATAGAGTTGTTGGAGCTGACACCTCTGCAATTGCAATGAATTTGGTGTTGACTCCAGCTAAAACTGGTAAATATGCAGGTACATTCGATATCAATGCTGCTGATGGCGCTTTATATTTACCCAACAGAAACATCACCACATTGTTGTCAATTTTGATGGGTGGTTATGTCAACACTTACTCAGTAACTTTAACAAAAGTTGACGAGGTGAATAAGAAAGTTTCTGGTGTCTTCACAATTACAATGAAAGCTCCAGCTGGTTCTGGTCAACAGGATTATATGATTACAGACGGTAGTTTTACCGATGTAACTTTGAGATAAAAAAAAGGCGATTCGAAAGAATCGCCTTTTTTGTTTAATGTTTATTGTTTAGCGTTTAAAGTTGGTTTATTCCCGGCTATCGGGATTATTGGAAAACTTTGATCTAAATGAACCCTCATAAACCTTTACAAACCCTCATAAACCTAAAAAAACACTAAACGCTAAACGTTAAATTTAATGTTTAGCGTTGGATTATTCCCGCTAGCTATCGGTATTATTGGTTTATAGGACAACTTGAACCTTTATAAACCTCATAAACCTTTATAAACCCTCATAAACCATTTTAAATTACTTGTTGTATATTTGGAAACTCAATGGGTTTACGCCAATCACAAATACAAACACTTCAACAGCGACTGTCGCCACAGCAGATTCAGTTTATTAAACTGCTGCAAATGGGCACGCTCGACTTCGAAGAAAGAATTGGTGAGGAGTTGCTAGATAACCCAGCGCTTGAAAAAAGTGACAACGAGAGCGATTTCTCTGACGCTACTCCAGACGTGACTACAGGTGAAGTTTCTGATGAATGGGGTGATGATTATCAGCGAGACATTGACGTGGATGAAATGATTCGCGCAAGTGGAAACGACGATGAATACAGCACATTTAGAATGGGCGAGGACTATTCGAACGAAGACCAAAAGGAAATGCCCATGGCTTCAACGTCTTCATTTCAAGAGTTTTTACTTGAGCAAGCCAGAGCTACATTTTTTGATGATCAAGACTTTTTACTCGCTTTTCACCTTATCAATTCAATTGAAGAAGATGGGTATTTGCGCCGAGAATTGAGAAGCATTGTCAACGATTTGGCATTCAACGAAAACATTCAAACCGATATTGATAAATTGGAGAAAATTCTCATTAAGATTCAGAATTTTGATCCTCCAGGAATTGCTGCCAGAGACCTTCAAGAGTGTCTTTTGTTGCAACTTTATAAAAAAGATTACGGTGACAATCCGGCTGTAAGTTTGGCTGAGAAAATTATCTCAGAACAAATGGAGGCCTTCAGCAAAAAACACTACGATAAGATTACCAAGTCCCTCAAAATCACGGATGAACAATTGCGCAGCGCAATTTTAGAAATTGTAAAACTCAATCCGAAACCGGGTGAATCGAACAGTGGAAGTGTGAAAACGCAGTACATTGTTCCAGATTTTACGGTTGTTGCGGAAGAGGGGTCTCTCATTGTGACGCTGAATTCTCGAAATGCGCCCGAACTAAAGCTGAGTTCGGCATACGCAGAGACCCTAAAAACTTACGAAGATACCAATACAAAAGATCAGCAATTGAAAGATGCTGTTCAATATATTAAGCAGAAATTAGATGGTGCGCGCTGGTTTATCGATAGCGTGAAACAACGTCATCACACCTTGTTGAGCACCATGCAGGCCATCGTGAAACGTCAGCGTGAATTCTTTTTAGAAGGTGATGACACCTATCTTAAGCCAATGATTTTGAAGGACATAGCCACAGAGGTTGGACTCGACATTAGCACAATTTCGAGGGTTGCGAATTCAAAGTACGTTGAAACCGACTTCGGTATTTTTCCGTTGAAACATTTCTTTTCCGAGGGAATTTCAAACGACGAAGGCGAGGAAATTAGCAACCGAGAAATTAAAAAGATCTTGGGAGACGCCATTCAGGCCGAAAACAAATCGAAACCCCTCACCGATGAAGCCCTTATGGAACTTCTGAAGGAAAAAGGCTATCCAATTGCCCGCCGAACTGTTGCAAAATACCGCGAGCAATTGAACATTCCGGTGGCTAGGCTGAGGAAGATACTTTAAAAAGTTTATGAGGTTTATAAAGGTTTATGAGGTTTATAAATGTTTAACGTTTAATGTTTAATGTTACAGGCGATAACTCTAAACTCTAAACGCTAAATAGATTAATGTTTATGTCGAGAACAGCAAATACCACATCGCTTATTTGAGAAGAATGGCCTTGAGCATGTAGTCCCATTTCAACATGAAGAAATGGATGCTTGGAGAGATGCTTTAAGAGGTGG
>CAIRMY010000325.1 GCA_903879775.1 uncultured Bacteroidota bacterium | reverse complement strand
TAATGAAAGTTTTTCAAAAACTTGAGGTTGAACAACTTGTCCTTTAAAGAGATATTGGATTTGAATATCACGAATATTGGAATTAGAATTTAAAACAAAAGAATATTTAAATTGCCCATGTTTGGCGGAATGCAAAACGAGGTCAATATTTTGATAAATATTTTGAACGATTAAATCTATGGCACCGCTTAGGTGCTTATTTGGAAAATGGTAAATATATTTTTGAGGGAGGTAGTTAGGGGTTTGAAAAGATTTGGAGAGATTTGTATTCAGGAATTTTACTTCAAATATTTTTGAAGGCACTTCTGTGTATTTGGCATAATAGAAAGAGTATCCAGAATCCGAAAATTCCCAAAACCCTCTATTTGTAGGCAACACATAGGCATTGTTTTTTTCAAATTCTAAAAAAGGAGTTCTAGCAAAATCTGAAATTTTAACGCTGAATTGAGCAAATGAAACACACTGAAACAAAAAACACATCAATATGGTAATAAGTGTTTTAGTGTGTTTCATTTGGTCAAATATAATGAATTTAAATTTGTATGTCTATTCTGAAATTACAAGATGGTGGTGGCAATGTTTGAATATTGCCAAATTCGTGATTTTTCATCAAAATTTAAACCCTAAATTAGGGTATTTCCCCTTTTCTATTTTCCTTTCTCAGTTTTTTTTGAAAAAAAATTGCATTTTATGCAACACAAACTTTGTTTTATCATTTATTCACCTATCTTCGTGCAACTTAATTTAATATTTAATAATGAAAACTGGAACTGTCAAATTCTTTAATAACACTAAAGGGTTTGGATTTATCACCGAAGACGGATCAGGTACTGAGCATTTTGTGCACGTATCAGGTCTAATTGATCAGATCAACGAAAACGACAAAGTATCTTACGATCTAAAAGAAGGCAAAAGAGGATTAAATGCGGTAGACGTCAAAAGACTACCATAATAGATATTTTTTTGAATTTCTTGGAGGCCATCAATTTGATGGCCTTTTTTTTGCCCAATTTTGCCACCGGGCCAATGTCCCTCAAAATAAATTTACCAACTGTTGCTGCTGCGATCGTAAAATTCGAAGTTGATTTTAAATGCAGTTCTCGGTGCATCAAATAAATTTGAATACCCAACGCAATAAAAAATGCCAATCTTGAACCGATCACGCCAGATTTTAACCAATTTGTCGATTCCAAAATACATTTCGTAATACATCATATTTCTGCGCTCGGGGGCGTATAACATACTCATTCCCACCGATTCATAAAGATTTAATTTCTTTACCAATGGAATCTTATTGAGCAACGATCCATAAAAATGATGGCGGTAATGCACCTCATAATACCTTTTAAAGGTTTTGAAAGTGCTGTCTAACATTTGGAATGCATACATCGGCGGCGTAAAAATGGAAGCATCACCTCTGCGCTGATATCGATAATCAATGACGTTGATGTTTTTGTGCGACAAAAAGGCACCACTTGTTGCACGCAATTCACTCTTTCCAAATAATCCCCAAGGAAAATCATGCTCAATACGGTATTCTAAGTATTGATAATCAATTGTGCTATTGAAAATTCCAGGAACCGCCCTGCGATAATCTATTACAAATGTTGGCCAAGTTGAACCCAAAATAATCTTTTGTTTTGGCTCACTTAAATACCGCTGGAATGGGGTATATGACAAAGTAATATCGGCAAATAAGGCCCTATGCGCATTGAATTTTAAAGGTGTGTTGTTTTCGAATAAACTGTCGCCAGTTGATGAAAATTTGAAGTAAGAAATGTCCTTTCGATCGCTAAATTCACCACGAACTCTGAAAAACAAGCCATTTACAATTTCCTGGCGGTGGTAAACCGAAACGTGATCGTGCTGGTAGAAATTGTCCCTTCGAAATAAATCAATATATGCCGCAAACGGATTGACGAATCCAAAATCTCTTCCCACCGAAGCGTAAATTACCTTTCTTTTGTAGGGATTGTATAAAGTTGAGAATGCAATTGTACCTCTTAAGTCTTTATTATTCAAACCGTAAGATAAATTTTCGTTGAAGTTTATTTCTTTTTTATTTTCAAACGTTTTCACAATTCGATTAAACAAAGTGATACGACTTCCACCGGGCCACCATGGTTGCCAAATAAACATGAGTGGTTGAAACTGCAAATTCAATCCTTTTCGGCGGTTTTGATATTCTTGTCCTTCGAGGAATATACTTTTCAGGGTGATTTTATTGGCAAGTTTTTCTAAGCTATCTAAATATACATCAGACGAATGAGCGCGTTTGATGCTGTCCAATTTATTGATGAAGGTACGTTCAATGAGGGTCAAAGGAACTTGTCTTTTTTGAGCCCAAAAAGCAGTATCTTTTTCGTAAGCATCTTGTTCAACTTTACTCAATTCTAAACCGAAATGATTTTTAGGGAAGGTTGGGTTGGGAACAATGTTAGAGTAAATGACTTTTGTTTCACCTTTCGACTTAAATGAACCATTTCTAATGAGGTAGTTAAAGCGTTGTGAATCGATAAGAATATTTGAATCTTTGGTGATTCTATAATTCTGGGTGAGGGTCATTTCCTCATATTCTGCCATCAAATGTTTGGGAACATTCAGTACAATTTTAGCCACGTAGAAAGAGGTATCCACCAAGTGAATTTCACCAGAGAAAGTAGAATTGGAAGTTTGTCGGCTATCGACTTTAATTTTTAGCACCCTGCCATAAACGGGGTGGTTATAGCTTTCAATGAATCGAAATCTATAGGCCAAAATTGCACTGCTCGATAGTGGGGACATGACCGGAAGTGGGCATAGCCCAGGTAAATTCATGAGGTTTTGGTATATATTAAAATCTCCCTCAACTGTAGATAAGTAAAACAAACCAGATTTATCGCCACGCAGCGAAACACCTTGTTTGACTTCCTTGATTTTATTTGGCGGCGACCAATCGCGCTTCATTGTAATTTCTACGAAGTTTCCGGAAGTTTCTTCCTCTTTGGGGTCTGTGGCATTGGTTTCATTTTCAGCCTCAGCAGCGAGTTGAGCAGGTGTTTTACGAATGGTTAAATCTTCAAATGCCCGAATGTAAACATCGGCCGATTGTGCAGGAATGCGTTTTGCCCAAATTTGTCGGCGTGCAATGGCTTTTCGCATGTAATCGGGTCCGGGATCCTTCCATTTTGCCTTTACAAGAACTGCATTGATTTGATTAATTTGGCGTACAAGAATGACTGTAATGGTATCTTTAAATTTGTCTTCAACTACAATTGCAACTTCCTGGTTATAAAATTCGGGATGAGAAAAAACCAATTTGTAAATACCGGCTTTGAGTTCGAGTTTAAAATAACCGTCAATCTTAGATTGGCCCATTTTGGTACCTAAGGTTTTTTCATAAATTTGGACACCTGAAATTGGGGCATTTGTTGTGTCGATGCAGAGCCCAATGAGTTGAGCATTTGCATGTTGCAACAGAAAAACAGAGAATATGATACCTAAAAACCGCCTCATTTTTTATCTTTTTTCTTTTTGCCTTTTTTCGAAGGATTGGACTTCTTGGGATTTAAAGCGTATGAAGTTTTAGGGATTAAAGGGGTAAATTGACTTCCAAAAAGGCGTCGATTTGGTTTATTTTCGATATCCCATTTAAAGCCAGGGAGTTTGTTTTTTTCTTGAGGGAATAAGTCTAATGGGTAAATTTTACCAATTGGTTTGATGTAAAAGTAAACATTAGAAATTTTGTTATTTATGAAGTTGAACTTAATGTTTGAGCATTCAATATCGAAAACAGAAGAAATTGAATCTTTTTCCCTCATAAAATAAACGCTTTTGCCATCTTTATGTACAAGTGTTTGGGTGAGTTTCTGATTTGCATCGAGCAAATGGGTCATAGAATCTCCAGAAATCTGGCTAAATCTGTTTTCATCTTCTTGCATGGCAATGAATCCATGTTTATACATGGTGCTGTGACTCAGTTTTTTATTCTTTAAGAATAAATTGATGGTGTCGCCGCTCATGCGCGTGAGCGAATCCCACAAAACAGGATTTCCTCTGAGTTTAAATGTGCTATCGAGAGATTGATATTCAAGTGTTTTGGAAGTTCCCGAAATGTTGTTTCTCTTAAATTTAACGTTCCACCACGCTTTAATTTTTTGATATTGGGTGGCGCTGTCTTTGCTGTAAAATAGGGTATCGGCTTTGATGAAGAAACTATCAGATTTGTCAATTTGAAGGGCCAATGGATTTCCGGTAATTGTAATTTCTCCCGTATTTTTTGTATAATCGGCTTTTTGTCCCCACACCCTCCAATTTTCAACGGAATCTACAAGGAAAACATTTTTATATGCGGTTCCACGTTTGTTTTTTTTGTTCACGTAAACCGAATCGGCAACTAGGGTTTTGTCGTTGTCGAACATTCCAACCTTTTGATAGAAAGTTCCTTGTTCGGTTTCTGTGCTATAATTTCCACGCTCAAAAACCATTGTTTGGGTTTCGTATTCTAGTTGTGTGAAAGAAAAGAAACGCGCAGTTTTTGATTGGGTGTTGTATTGCAGTGTGTCAGTTTTAATGGTATAATCGGGGGTTTGAAGCACCACGTTTTGTTTGAAGAATAACGTTTTACTTACTGGATTATAGCTACCAGAAACTGAAGTGAGTTTGGTTTTTTTATCGTTTATAACGCCTCCGCTACCATACCAACCAACCCTTGTTTGGGTATTGTATTGGAGCCAAGGAGTTAAAAGGGTCATGGTATTGTCAACCAATTTTACATTGCCATCTACTTTAGCAGTGTGAGATGCATTGTCGAAAATGAGTGAATTTCCAGTAACAACAGTCCCTTCAGCGTTGATTATTTTTACATCACCATAACCTTTGAGGGATTCTGTTTGTGGATCGTATTCTGCTTCATTGCAATACACCCTTGATCCTTGTTGTTCAAATTGAACATTTCCTTTGAGCAGTTGCCCACTATGTCCATCAATTTGAATTGATTTCATTTTTTTGGCACTCAATGAAATCGGTTGTGCCTTTAAAATTCCATGTGAAATTGAAATTAAAACGAACAACCAAAGCCTAAAAATATGTTCTTTGTACTTGAGTACCATTGCAAAGTAAAACTTTTGCAAATTAAGTGTTAAATTCTTTTAAAGCATTGATGAATCTACAGAATTGGCAATTAGACCGACAACTGACTGTTTTGGGGGTGAGTGGAGGACTTGATTCAATGGTTTTATTGAATGTTTTTGTTCAAAACAAATGGCCTTGTGTGGTGGCTCATGTGAATTTTGGTTTGCGGGGTGAGGAAAGTTTAGGAGACACCGATTTTGTTCAAAGTGAGTGCCAAAAGTTAGGTGTTGAATGCTATGTGAAATTTGTTGATACTGAAAAGATTGCGACAGATTTAGGTGTTTCAATTCAAATGGCTGCCAGAGATATTCGGTATGCATTTTTTGATGAAGTTTTACATGCCACCAAGGCGCAGAGTATTGCAACTGCTCACCATCAAGACGATGAATTGGAGAATTTCTTCATTTACCTAATGCGCAATGAAATGCACACTGCTTGGCTGGGCATACCTGAAACTAGAGGACATATTATTCGTCCTTTTTTGCATATTTCGCGACAAATAATTGCGGAATTTGCCGCAGAAAACGCAATTTCTTGGAGGGAAGACAGCAGCAATGCCAAAACCAAGTATTTGAGAAATAAAATTCGACATCTTTTATTGCCATCGTTAAAAGAAGAGTTTCCTACAATTGCAACAGATTATCAATTGATTACCCAATTAAATCGCGATCAAGAAAAACAATATTTGGAGCAATTTGATGTCCGTTGGTTACAGTTTGTAAAACAGAGTGAAGGTGAAATTAATGTCCCTCAAAATTTTGTCAATGAAAAACAAAATATATCTGGTTTGCTTCGTAAATTTAGATTTCTGGGCTTCTCTGAAAGTCAAATTTTACAAGCATTATCGGTTACTCAGCGCATAGGGAGCTTCTGGGAATCGGCTCAGTGGCGGTTGGTAAAGAATAGAGATGGGCTTACATTAGTTTTGCATGAATTGAGTGATGGCTCTGATTTAACCGTTTGTATAGATTCGGTTGGAGAAGTTTCATTTGCAGATTATCTAATTGAAATACAATATGTTGAAAATTCTAATATTCAATATAACTTACCCAATATGTATTATTTTGATGCGTCAATTTTGGAAGGGAATTTGTGGTTGCGACATTGGAAAGAAGGCGACAAAATGCAGGTTTTAGGAATGGAGGGACGTAAAAAACTCAGCGATTTATTCATTGATTCGAAAGTCGATTTATTGAGTAAGCAAAAACTCCCAATTTTATTGCTCGACAATCAAATTTTGGCCGTTTTGTCGTTGAGAAGGAGTGGTTTGCATTTGGTGAATGATAAGAATCGGGTGGTTTCAATTTCTTGGAAACTGAAATAAGTAAATGCATTTGGTCTTCTTTTTTCGCTTATTTTTGTATCAATGAGAGCCATTATTCCTGTTGCTGGTATTGGAAGCCGATTAAAACCTCACACCCAAACTCAGCCTAAATCACTGATTCCGGTGGCTGGCAAACCTATATTAGGACATATCATGGACAATCTGGTGAATGCCGGAATTGACGATTTTGTGTTTGTAATTGGTTATTTGGGAGATCGAATTGAGCAATATTTAACTGAACATTACGCCCAATGCAAATTAACCTTTGTGATGCAAACGGTTGGAAAGGGAATTGGCCATGCTGTTTGGTTAACCCGTGATGAAGTGAATCATGAAGAACCTGTTTTCATTGTTTTGGGTGATACCATTTTTGAAGCCGATTTGAAATCTGTTGTTGCTGCAAATTCGAGTAGTTTGGGCGTTAAAAAAGTGGATGATCCAAGGTTGTTTGGCGTTGCTGAGCTTGATTCTGATGGACACATTTCTAAATTAATTGAAAAGCCCAACATCCCTCATTCTAATTTGGCATTGGTAGGACTTTACTATGTTAAAGAAACGACCATGTTGTTTGAATGTTTGGAATACCTCATTCAAAATGAAATTAAAACGAATAATGAATATCATTTAACCGATGCCCTTCAATGCATGATTGAAAAAGGGGCAAACATGAATACCTTTGGCGTGTCAACTTGGTTCGATTGTGGTAAAAAAGATGTGATACTTCAAACCAATAAGAATTTATTGAAGCGTCTAAATAATCAAGACTTTGGATATCTAACAAAACTGGGGAACATCATTGTTCAACCTGTTCATATTTCGCCAACGGCAAAAATTGAAAATAGCATTATTGGTCCAGATGTGAGCATTGGCGATGGGGCCTATATTTCACGTTCCATTGTTAAAAATAGCATCATTGGCATGAACGCGTCGTTGCAAAATGCAATCATTGAAAACTCTTTGATTGGAAGCGATGCAAGTTTAATTGGTGCTGTACATAGTTTAAATATTGGCGATAGTGCCGAAATCAATTTAAGAGATAGCTAAGTTGAATTTCTTGGTATCACATATTCAGAATGTCTTGCAGGCTCAATGTTTGGGAAATCAAATGTTGGATGCAGTGATGACCGAAATTGTGTTCGATACCCGTAAAATATCGGTGCCCGAAAATGCAATGTTTGTTGCGCTTAAAGG
>CAIRMY010000324.1 GCA_903879775.1 uncultured Bacteroidota bacterium | reverse complement strand
TTCTTCAATTTGATACCCAAAAGAAATATTATTTAAATCGAGCTGTCTTATCCCTACAAAAAAAGAACCTTTCACTTTCACAGGATTCTTTAAATCTAAGATATAGGTTCCTGAAACGGTCTTTAAACTATCGCTTTCATAAATGAGTTTGCCAGGCCTCGCTTTAAGGCTATCATAACTCCAAATTCCTATTTTAAATTTCAATCCTTTGCTTGCGAACATCACAGAAACTTGATTGATGGCTTTGGATGCATTGCTCTGAAACCTGGCTACAAAATCGCCTTGGGCGCCATTAAATCCAATACCACCGGGAGCTGGCCCTTTTGTAATATCTCTGTAACTATAAATATTTTCATTCCCCAAGCGTATTGAAGATTCAATATTATTGCTTGTGTTTTGATCTTTACAACTCACAAAAACGGTATCAATTCCTTTTTTTGAGGGATTCAAAGAAGGAACAGCAAAAAAGCGTTCTTTGCCTTTTGGCAAATTAATTGTAAAGCTATCGTTTTGTTTGTTTGCACCAATTGAATTGGTGTAACACTTAAAGTTGACCAAATCTGATTTACCTACATTTTTCAGCAATACCTTTACACTATCGGGATTGCCCAGGGGCAGAGGTATTTTACCAAGGGTATAAACACCTCTAACAAAAGCATCTTTTGCAAAACGAGGGTAATTAAAACGAATGGTTGGATGGTATTCGGTAATGAACTGGAGGCTATCTGTTAAAGTTATTCCCGAGTAAAATTGAGTTTGTTGGTTGGCATATCCCGCAACGCTAAAGCTTCCCTCGAAATAAAAATTATAAGCGCCCTTTAGTGTATCGTATTGATTAAATTCAATATACAGCGTTAAATTTTCACCCAAAGTAGAATCATATCTGAATTTTGTGTTAAACGGCAATTCATAGAATGATTCGGTTGTGCCAATATGTTTTTTTGGATTTTGATTATAAATTTGTTTTGCATTTGCAATTTCTGACAGAAAAGAGACTTTGGTTGCACCAAAATTGGCACGATTTGTATTGCCAATCCATATTTTGAGCTTACAACTCGTATCAAATGCGGGTCCATCTGCTCTAAAAAATTCCAAAGATTCTATTGAATCGCCATGTGTCAAATTGCCCAAAACAGACTTAGGAAAAATATAAGCAAATCGGCTATTAAAAACCTTTTGCAAGGCGTTGGTTCTAACAGGGCCAGCATAATTTCCTAGATAGTTTCCTGAGCCAATTTGAACAAATTGGGCGGTCAAAAAATGAGTAGATAAAATAAAAATAATCGAAAAGATAATTTTCCGCATAATACAAATGTAACCAATCCGAAAATGATTTCCGTTATTTGCAGTGAAAGTGAAAAAATCTGACATCATTCGACAAATTTTTCAGAAGAAAAGCTACTTATGTACAGGCTTGGATACTGAAATGGGAAAATTGCCTATTTCTTTAGAGAAGAGTGGCAAAGGTTTATTGGAATTCAACAAAAATATTGTTGAATCAACCAAAGATTACAGCGTTGCTTATAAAATCAATACTGCATTTTACGAGCAATATGGAAGCAAAGGTTGGGAATGGATGGAAGAAACATTGAGTTATCTGCCACAAGAAACGTTTAACATTGCCGATGCAAAAAGAGGCGACATTGGAAACACGAGTTCTATGTATGCAAAAGCATTTTTTGAAACAATGAATTTTGATGCCATAACAGTGGCTCCTTACATGGGCGAAGATAGCTTAAGACCATTTTTAGAATTTGAAGATAAAACGGTCATTTGCTTGGCCTTGACAAGCAATGTGGGACATCAAGATTTCCAATTGCAGCAAACTGGAGAGCTTAAACTATACGAAAGAGTGATCAATACAGTTTGCAAATGGGGTAACCCCGATAATTTAATGTTCGTTGTTGGTGCAACCCGTGCAAATTTAGTTGCCGAAATTCGCAAAATTGTTCCAGAACACTTTTTATTGGTGCCTGGTGTTGGTGCGCAAGGTGGCAGTTTGAAGGACATTACTTTGGCCGCCGCAAATTCTGAAATAGGTTTGTTGGTGAATAGTTCTAGAGGAATTATTTACGCCAGTAATGAAGAAGATTATGCAGAAAAAGCTGGCGAAGAAGCAAAAAAATTAGCCTTGGAAATGAGTGCTTTGATGCAATAATTCCTTGTGAATTTTGAGCACTTGCTCTATAATTGACTCACTTCCGTTATTGTAAATCACAAAATCACATTTTGAAATGAGTTCTTCATTAGACAGCTGAAGATCCATGATTTTTTGAACAGATTCGCGTAACATTGAATCTCTTTGAACCACACGATTGATTCGTATTTCGCTGTCGGCAATCACGCCTAAAACTAAATCTACGGTTTTATCTGCACCACTTTCAAATAAAATAGCCGCTTCTTTAATTACATATGGGGAAGTTTGTAATTGAACCCAATTTTCAAAGTGCTTAAAAACAACTGGGTGAACAATGCTATTCAGTAATTCTCGGGTTTTTTGCTCATTGAGCAAACTTCTTACAAAAGACTTATTTAAATCATTTGGTGTTAAATAGAATTCTCTACCAAAGGCTTCAATGAGTTTTGATTGTAATTGGTGATTGGTGAAATAAAGTTGTTTGGTTTCACTATCAGCATTATAAATGGGTATTCCCAGCGTTGAAAATATTTGGCAAATAACAGTTTTACCACTGCCAATGCCGCCGGCAATACCCACTTTAAGCATAAATTATTTTTATTTATTCTTTTGGAGCAGGATAGGCAGCCTGTGTCATCTCCATGCTCACTCCAGATTTTTCAATCTTCATTTTACCTTCCTCAATATCAATGATATATTGAGTGTCGGTCACTGAAGAAATTTTGCCATGAACACCACCTGATGTTACAATTTTATCGCCTTTTTGCAAAGATTCAGTGAAAGCTTTAGCCTTTTTTTGGCGACGCATTTGAGGCCACACCATAAAAAAGAACATTACAGCCATGATGAGCATAAGAACCATTGGGTTCATGCCACCGGCACCTGCTGCTGGTGCTTGTAATAAAATATTCAATTGTGTCATCTTGTTAATGTTTATGATTGTCGGTTTCGGTAGATGTATTTTCGCCTTCTTTTGCAGGAGCGTATATGTTGGCCGTGAATTTTAAGACAACGAGATCTGTTTTACAATCGTCGAAGTAAACAGAAACACTTTTTTCCACCTTTGGAGCCTCAGGGTAACCATATCCAGAGCTATTAAACGTAGCTTTTACCTTGCCTTCTCCTCCTGGAGGGATAATATCTTTGGTATAATCAGGAGTGGTGCAACCACATGAAGCTTCTACTTTAGAAATAGTCACAGGAACCTTTCCTACATTTTTAAACCGATAAGTATGTTCAACAACTTCACCATCGGTAATTTTACCAAAATCTTTGATTGTGTCAACGAACTTAATCTCGCCCGCACCTAGCTTTTGTGGTGCATTTTCAGGATTGCTGTTTTCGATATCTTCAGCTTCCATTTCCTTGTTATTTGGCGTACAAGCAAACGTTATAGCACCAATTAAAATTGCAAAATAGAATTTATTCAATCTCATACTTTCAAATATAATTAACTTTCTCGCAATCCTCTACCAGTTTTTTGAATTTGGCCGGTATTTTCAAGTTGAATTCGCAACTTGTCTAAAATTCCATTCACAAACTTTGAACTATTTGGAGTGCTATAATTTTTTGTAATTTCTAAATATTCATTGATTGTAACCTTTACCGGAATTTCCGAGAAATATAAAAATTCTGACAATGTTTGTTTGATAATCAATAAGTCAATAATTGCAATACGCGCAGGATCCCAATTGTCGGTCACTTCGCTCACCATTTGATCAAATTTTTCGGAATTTCTCATTGTGTAGCGCAATAAATTAAATCCAAAAATCAAATCTTCATCATTCAATGGAATTGATTTAGACAATGCAATTTCAGCCGTTTTTTTATTTACGCTGAAGGTTTTACTGATTTCTCTGTAGGTAATTGAAGCATCATCGGGCCAAGAAGGATTAATATCTTCTAATATTTCGTTGAATTGTTCGTGAGAATCAACAAAAGAAAAGAACAAATTTTCTAAAAACTCTTTTTGTTGTTGAAAATCAGGCTCTTCAAAAATTGAATAATCGGTTACAAAATCCCATGTTAACATTGTTTGAAACCAATGATCGAAATGCATTTTCATTTCAATCCAGCTATACTCAAACTTCTCATCGGCGAGTAGAATTTCCTGGTGAACTTTTTGAATTAAGGGAGTGTTATTTAAAATACTGTATTGACGAATTTTAACAGCATCAGGGAAAAACTTAGTACGTTCTAGATTTAATTCGTCTTGTAAATATTGCTGCAGTTGATATGGAAAGTCTAAAAGAAATAAATAAAATGCATGACTTTGGTAAATTGTATTTTTAAGGTTTTCAACAAACATGAATTCGTTGTCTAAGCCACTTTGCCTCCATGAATATAACGTTTGCAACGTTTTTATTCTCACTAATCTTCTAGAAATCATCAGAACGTAATATTTATGCAAAGATACATAATTTTTATTGATTAACGCTTATAAACGAATATAAACGCGTAATAGACAACTCTTAAATGAAACCCCATGTATTCTTGCAATATGAATACAAATCACATAGCAGACATTAAAAACGTTGGATTGAATATTGGATTATTGGCAATTCAACAAGAAAATCAGAATGGAGAAAACAACCTAACCTATAACTTTGGGGTAAATATTCTAGAAACAGCTTTACAGGTGAATAAACACTTGGCAATAGCCGAAGTTTCTGGCAAGCAAGAAATCTCTACAGAAATATTAAAAGCGTACGTTAAATGCAATCGCTTAATGGCTTTTATTTTACATGCATATCAAAAAGCAGAAATTAGCAGACAACAATTTTTGCATTATGAAATTGAACTTAAAAATTTAATGACAAGATTAGAGGCGGCCTGTGAAAAAGCAACTTTTAGTTGACAACAACCTTTTGACTTCTTACAACTCTACCATCTAAATTCCTCAAAATAACGATGTAGGTTGCTGAAGGATATCTTGTTGTAGAAATTTGAGTGAAATTTGAGATGATAGGATGATTCTCTTCAATTTTTTGACCAATCATATTGTAAACTTCGTAAGAAATATTGTTTACAATATCTTCGTTTTTGACTTCAATATTTAAACGATTGTCTTTAGCAACCGGGTAAACAAGCACTTGGTCATAAACTACAGTGTCGAAAATCCTTGCTTTTTCAATAATTTGTACCTGAATTGGCAAATCTTGACGGAAATGTTTGATCGCATTTCGCATGGTAATGATTTGTCGTTTGGTAAACATATTCTGGCAAACATGTGAACTATAATCCATATAATTTTCAATCATATCAGGAAGGTCATTTTTTGCCTCAATACATGTATTCAAAGTTTGATTACAATTGAAATTAGAACCTACACCTTGTAACGGAGTATCGTCTATATAATCATCTAAAGAACAACGATTGAATGACCCTTGATCATCTGCCCATATATGTCTTAAACCTAAAAAATGCCCCACTTCATGCACTGCAACCCTTCCCATTCTAGATGTATTCAAAATTGATGTATTTGACAATGGGTTGTTGCGACCCGTAATTTTATAATGCAATACAACTCCTTGGTTTGGATCTGACACCCAACTATTTGCGTTCCAACTTGGATGTCCATTTGGAGGATAAGCAAACCCTAACAATCCATCGTTTCCATTTGA
>CAIRMY010000323.1 GCA_903879775.1 uncultured Bacteroidota bacterium | reverse complement strand
ATTGGGGAGAAGCGAAAAAACAACGCATAAAATTGCAGGTATCGAATACGCAATGATTAAATTTCGAATTCCTATTGCCTATAGATGCTCTCCTAAAATCAACTTTACAAAAGTGACAGCTTTCAAAAATATTTTCAAGATCGAGTAAATCTCTACAATATACAGATACAAAAGTGCAATTTATAAATTGACAGTTTTCAAGGATTACATGATCCAAATTGGAAAACGAAAAATCGCAATTGCGAAAAACTATATTCTTGAAATTTAGTCCATTAATATTTAAAGAAGCATTTAGTCCTTTAAAATCAATTCCTCTGAAATCATATTTCCCTAAATCTGTTTTTCCAAATGGTGCATTTTCCAAATTCGAGTCAAAAAGGGTAAATAAATAGTTATTTTCCATTTGTAAATGGTACCACCTTTGAATGAATTCCTCCCTTTGCATTTTTTGAAATTAGATTTCAAAATTAGTTAATTTTTATTTTTCCTAATTCCTTGCTTTCAAAAAGCCATTTTACGTGCCAAAAACGATGGCGCTGAGTAGAGAAATATAAAAAGGATAATTCTTTTTTAATGATTTGTACGTATATTTGAAATTGAAATCACACGTACAATGACAACGAAACTGACCTTAAGCATCGATGAATCTGTCATCATTGTTGCTAAAAAATATGCAAAAATCAATGGCAAGAGTCTTTCCAATCTAGTTGAAAATTATTTATTGTCCTTGACAAATTCAGAAATCAAGGAAGAAGCAATTTCAAATGATATATTGAAATTAAAGGGTGTCATTAAATTACCGGAGGATTTTAACTATAAAGAATCATTAAGTCACGTTTTGGCTAACAAATACAAATGATGAAACAGGTTTTTTTCGACACCAATGTATTGATTGACTTTTTAGCTGATAGAAAACCATTTTCGCTATATGCTGCAAAACTTTTCAATGAATCTTTAGATCAAACCATAAAGATTTATGTATCTGCTGTTTCATTCAATAACATTTATTACATATTACGGCAGTCATTATCGCATAGTGCAACTTTAAACGTTTTATCGGAGTTACATAAACTAACCGAAGTGATTGAAGTGAATGGCAATATGATTGAAAACGCTTTAAAATCAGACTTTACCGATTTTGAAGATGCCATTCAATACCAATGCGCCAAAAGCATCAAATCAATTGATTGTATTGTTACCCGCGACCCCAAGGGCTTCAAGTTAAGTACAATTCCAATTCTTGCGCCAAATGAACTTATAAGTTTACTTGCTAGCAATCGGCCCGGTTGTTAATTTATTCTTGCCGAATTTTGCAGAATTGTGAAAATCAATTCTCTGAAGAATTGAATCTTGCGTGACTCCAATGTAAAATCGATCTATTTGATTTGAGTAAATTATGTAACAGCAAATATCCATATATAAAAAAAGTCTCTCATTTTTGAGAGACTTTTTAGTGGGCCCACTTGGTCCCGAAAGCTTTCGGGACGAACCAAGCATTTACTAAAAAAATCTCAAGCGTGAGAGTCAATTGCTCTTTAAAGACAATAAAAAAGGTACTGTTTTAAATTCCAAATTTTTTGAAACAAAAAACAGTATTTTTGTAATTCAAAGAAGTTAATTTATTAACTATCTAGCGTAGCCTCAATGATTTCCATTGGGGCTATTTTATTGTAGTTTGATACATAGGTTGAATTATTTTTCCATAAAGTATATATCAAGACTAAAAGTTTTCTTTGGATAGCTACCTGACCTACCATCTTTGATGGATTATTACTTATAATCCGCATATAATTTGCCTTTAGATCAGGATTATATCTTGTAGCTACCATCGCTGGAAAGTATAAGGCATTGCGAATGAATCTATTGCCTTTTTTAGATATTCTGGTTTTACCTTTTATGGAAGTGCCTGATTCCCTTTGCACAACATCATATCCTGCGAAGCTTACAACCTGTTTAGCGCTTTTAAAGTGTTCAAATCCAAATGTTTCAGCTATTACCGCCACAACCGTCATGAATCCAACGCCTTTTATCGTCATTAACTTCTCAATTCTTTCGTTTAGTTCTTCGTCTGACATAACG
This sequence comes from uncultured Bacteroidota bacterium, assembly GCA_903879775.1. Taxonomy (GTDB): domain Bacteria; phylum Bacteroidota; class Bacteroidia; order NS11-12g; family UBA955; genus VMCP01. Next base: position 2,711 of record CAIRMY010000323.1, on the reverse strand, counting down.
AGTTTTTTTATCTCAATTTTACATTGTTCAATTTGAACATCTATTTGCTTGATTAACTTTTGATTGCTCGTCAATATAAACTTCTGTATGTTATTCGAAGATTCTTTGCTGTGTTTAATATTTCCTAGTTTGGTCTTTTGTTCTTGAAGTTGAACATAATTTCGCGTCAAATTCCGTAAATGAAGTAAGATTTCGAGTGGTGGAGTCCATAGGCGATGAATACGTTCAACACCAAATCGACTTAAGATTTTTGCATCTAATTCGTCAGTCTTACTTTTAATATTTAAACTTGAAAAATAATGCTTTGACATATTAGGCAAGACCACAACCACTTTCTTTTTAACCTTGAAAAGGTGGTGAGCCAATGATTCATAATATACTCCCGTAGCCTCCATTAAAAAAATCAATTCTGAATTTGGATCAGCAAAAGTCTTTGCCCACCGCAGCAATTGATTAAATCCTTGTTGTGCATTGTTGAAATTTTTTACTTCGGTAAATGTTAACTTCCCGTCATGATTTACAGAACATCCACATGCTGTGAACGTGTCTTTTGAGATGTCGATCCCAATGGATTGTTTTTGTATAGTCATAAGAATTTTTTTTATGCATTGAAAATCCTCCTTAGTCTATTCTTTTATCTTATCCAAGCTGGTTATACCGCCTTAAGTACTGTTCAGACTCTTGAGAATAAAGTGTACGGGGGAAACCTTTTTTACGGTATAGCAATGCTTACCTAGCCCCACATCCCCTCGTACACAAGCCAATACATTTTGATTAACAACAATATTATTGACCTTTTTTCAAATTCTATACAAAAATAAAAGCCCCTCGTTATTGAGAGACTTTTTAGTGGGCCCACTTGGAATCGAACCAAGCACCTACTGATTATGAGTCAGTTGCTCTAACCGAATGAGCTATAGGCCCAAATCCCTAAAAAACGACTTCTTTGGGGTTGCAAATTTAGTCAATTTTATTGCGACAAGCCAATAGATCCCCAAAATATTATTTCTTCTCGGTTGCCCAATTACTTCTCAGTGGTTTGTAAATTCGCCTTGTGCAAGCCTCTAAACTTCCTGGCCAGGGTGCGTCAATATTTACCGTGATGTCGGCGCTGTCTAACCAATACAAAGCCATCAACCTCTCTCAAGGGTTCCCTGAATTCAATCCACATCCAGCTTTGATCGATTGCGTAAACCGGGCGATGCGCGATGGCCTCAATCAATATTCTCCCATGGCCGGACAGCCGAGTTTACGCGAAGTATTGGCCTCACGACAGAACCACTGGGGTAGGGCTTTTGCCATCGATCCAGATAAACACATTACCATTGTGCCTGGAGCCACTGCGGGTTTGTTCTCCATTTTTCAGTCGTTGGTGATGTCAGGCGATGAAGTGGTTTTGTTCGATCCGTCTTATGATTGTTATGCACCTTCGGTTGTTTTGGCTGGAGGGGTCCCAGTGCGATTGGCGCTCAACGTCGATGGCTCCTATCCATTTGAAGCACTAAAAAATAGTATCAATTCAAAAACCAAAATGGTGGTGGTTAACACACCCCACAACCCGTTGGGATTGGTGTTTGATCAATCGGCTTGGATAACGTTGAGTGAGGTTTTGGCAGATACCGACATCCTAGTTCTGAGCGATGAGGTATATGAACACATGGTTTTCGATGATTCTGAGCACATATCTGTCTTGCAAATTCCTGATTTGGCACACCGTGCGGTGGCTGTTTCCTCTTTCGGAAAAACCTTCCACGCCACAGGTTGGAAGTTGGGTTATATCACAGCACCCGAACATCTCACCCAAGAAATTCGCAAAGTATATCAATTTTTGGCCTTCGCCGCCAATACGCCCATGCAAATTGCGGCCGCAGAATTTTTAACCAGCTATCCAAACTATGAAGAATCGGTTTCGGTGCTGATGCAAGGCAAGCGTGATTTGTTTGTGAATGCGCTTCAATCGTCGCGTTTTCGTTTGATGCCATGCCAAGGGGCCTATTTTCAAATCGCGGATTATAGCGATATTTCTGATATGCCCGACCAGGCCTTTGCCGTTCATTTGATCGAAACCATCGGTGTGGCAACCATTCCTGTGAGTGCATTTTATCTGAATCCACCCCAAGAGCAACGTTGGCTTCGGTTTTGCTTCGCGAAGAACGATGAAACCTTGTTGAAAAGCGCAGAATTGTTATGTCAGCTCTAAATATCTATTTGGTTCAAACCGCCCTAAATTGGGAAAATCCCGCGGCCAATCGCGCTAGATTGCAGTGGCATATGGGACAAACAACGGCCGGTTCTTTGGTGGTTCTCCCCGAAATGTTTGGTACTGGATTTACCATGAATCCGCAGCTGTGGGCAGAAAGCATTGACGGTGAAACGGTTCAGTGGATGAAGGATATGAGCGCTGATCGGATGATTTGTGGGAGTTTGGCCATCAAAGAAAACGGGAACTATTACAATCGATTTTTGGCCATTTACAAAGGTGAAGTGGTTGCCCAATACAACAAACGCCATTTGTTTTCATTTGCCGGAGAGCAGAACGCCTATACCTATGGCGATGAGACGTGTGTGTTTGTATTTCAGGGATGGAAAATAGCACCCTTCATTTGCTATGATTTGCGATTTCCAGCTTGGATACGAAAGACCCTGTTACAAGATCGCACTGCCATACCTGAATGTCTTTTGTTCGTTGCCAATTGGCCTTCGGCAAGAAT
>CAIRMY010000322.1 GCA_903879775.1 uncultured Bacteroidota bacterium | reverse complement strand
TTAAAAAGCACTTCACTTTCAGTTTTGCACAAAGATAAATAAAAGCACAGACCTTTGATTTACCACTTCACCCGCTATTTCTCATACACGCTGTTAGGTGCTGGCGTTCTGGTCTTTATATTCTTCCACCTGCTCTAACAGTTCCATAGATTTCATTAATGGTATCCATTCTTTTCCACTAAAAATAAGTTGAAACCATTTCTTATTTCTGTTCTCATATTTAATGTTGAAGAATAGCCAAATAGCAATTACAGTAAATGAAAGTGTAAAAAACAAGGTCATTATCCATTGCAAAATACCCCAATCTGTTAGCATAGTTTCGTTCCACCAGAAAGTTGTCCAAACAGGAAGTTGAAGAAAGAGAAGACGAGTTACCCAAAGCGTTGATATTTTTAGGCTTGACAATTTCTCTTGTGTCCTAACAATCGGTTCTGTTATATCTATTTGGTAGATAGTGATAAGCTGATAAAGGTAAATATATAATGAAATGGCGGTCAGCCCTACTTGTATTGAAGCCGAAAACAGAAAGAACTTATTCGCTTCATTAAATGAGTTTAAATAAATTGAGCTCAAAGCAATTCCTCCAATACCAACCCATAAAATACCAACCAATAGAGCGAAAAATTTAATTGGTTTCATTGAGCCTAAAAGGCTATAAACCTTCATATGGGTTATCTCTTCGGTGTTTTTCTTATCAATTACAAAGCTCTTTTCCAATTTGTCATTGGTAGATTGCCAAAGTTTTTTTATTTCTAGTTCGTCCATTGCTTTAAGATTTTAATTGTGCAAATCGTGTCTTTAATTTCTCTTTGATGCGACCTACTTTAGTTCCTACATTGCTTATTGACATTCCCAATATTTCAGCAATTTCAGTATGACTTTTGTCTTCTAAATACAATATCATCAATGCTTTGTCTATCTCTTTTAGTTCGCTAATAAATTGTTCCAATAAGTTCAATTGTTTTTCGTTTTCCGATTTGTCTTCGACTGGGATTTCCATCATTTGCTCATTCAAATCGGTAAATTTCTTTGTTCTTGTTGAATTTTTTCGATAATATGAGATAGCAACATTTAGTGAAATACGATACAACCAAGTTGTAATTTTATACTGGTCATTGTATTTGTGAACTGACTGCCAAATCTGAATCATCATTTCCTGTATAAGGTCTTGTCGGTCTTCTTCGTCTGGGCAGTATGCACGGGCAACCTTGAACAAAATACCTTTGTGTTGTTCAATAATACCTTCAAATAAATGTTGTTGCTCTTGTTTGTTCATTACAATTTTGAAAACCAATCTTTAATAAAAATATAAGATTGTGCGTTATGTCTTACACCATTATGCGAAGCTTTGTCGAAATACAAATCCAACATACTTTGAGCGGAAACAGTGGTACTTCCTAAAAAAAGGAAGGTTAGAAAAGCATAAATTTTTAAATTTTTCATTTTGTGATTTTTTTAAGTGAAACTTGTTTAATCAATTATTCGCAAGTCCTTTCAAAAAATCACAGTTTTCAAAAATCTTTTTTTTATTGCTTCAAGTTGGCGTATTGGATTGTTCGATTACTTGTAGCTTGTTTTCATTGGCACGGTCGTCTTTTACGCTTGCACCTAACGTTTTTGGGCTTGGCGAAGTGGGGGATTAGAAGTACAAATGTTCAAATTAACACTAATGTTGATAGAAGTGCAAATGTTCAATTTAGCACTTATGCCCCCATTTTGCCAAACCCATGTTATCGGCTGCTCTTCTTCTGTAGTCGTACTATTTACAAGCCGATTGTCCTG
>CAIRMY010000321.1 GCA_903879775.1 uncultured Bacteroidota bacterium | reverse complement strand
CTGACATAGTTTTCAAATTTAACTTCTATTTTTAAAGAATTCGTGAATTATTGCATCAATTGTAACTTCATAGTGATTTTTAGTATTTTTTTGCAAAAAAAAGGAGACCCTAGAGTCTCCTATTTTACAAATTAAAAAAAATAAATCTTACTTCTTTTTATATTTTTCTTTGTGGCACTTAATCCACTTTTCAAATTGCTCAGCAGTTAAAATTTCTTTGATCGATTTCAAATAAATTTTCTCACAATCAATGATTTTGCCTTTATGAATTGCACGGTTAGTGCTATTTTTAATCTTTTCTTTTGCTTTTGCAGACAATGCCTTAATTGCAGCGGCTCTGTTTAATTCAACTTGAGACAACATTTCTTTCTTTTGAGTTGCTGTGATTGAACCAGCATTAAAAAGTTTGTAAATTGAATCTGTCTGCAACTTCGCCTTGGCAATGATTTCCGCCTTTTGGTTTTTCACCCAAGCTTCAATTTCACGGTCAATTGCTTTTAACAATTTTCTGTTTGCATCCATGCATTCTTCTTTTGCTTTATGCGCAGCAGCAAGTTTTTCTTTTTGAGCTTTTGTTAATTTAAAACCACCAGTGCAAATTTTATTCATTGAATCTTCTTTGCCACCTTGAGGTCCTTCAACAACTGCAAGAGAAAAATAGTCAGTTTCCAAGAAAGTTGGGTAACTAGAAATGGTTAAATCTACAGCCATTGATGCATCAACAATTTCAGGATTGTCAATAATTTCTCCTAAAGAATCACCAAGGGCAACTGGTTGTTCGTTTGGCAATGTGCTATCAGCTGGCACCGTTGGAGCTTCGTCTTTTTTGCAAGACCAAACTGTAACGCTTAATGCAGTAATGGCAGCAAATAGGTAAATAATTTTTTTCATGATTTGGGTTTCTTTCTACAATAGACGCAATTTATGTTCAATTTGTTACAAAACATGTAACAAGTTTACTTTTGTGTGACTTAATGCGCAAGATTATGGTTTTAACATGACGTCAACGAAACGATTGACATCATCAATCGTATTGCTCAAGTGAGGTGTGATTCTAACTCCTTGAACCACAGGATGGTCGATACCAACCGTAAAAATTCGAAAATCTTTCATGATTTTTTTTGCAAAATCCACGGGTTTCATTCCATGCTTTTTGATGCAAAAAACGGCTCCTCCTCTATCAATATCCCTCCATGGAGAAATACATTGAATTCCATTTTGACCATCGACCTTTGATAAAAACGATTCTTTTAAATATTGTAAGCGTTTCAATTTTGCATCGAAACCAATGGCGTTGTTAAATTCAATGGCAGGCTGAATGCTTTGCAATGAATGAATTGGCCTAGTTCCTTGATGCTCAAATCTACGAACATTGGTTTTTGAAATTCCAACATCACCAAACAAAGGCCAAATTTGATCGATGTAACTTTTTTTCATAACCAAGTACCCCAATCCTAACGGAGTACACAACCATTTATGCAAACTTCCTCCAATAAAATCTGCATTTAAACTTCCAATTTTTTCGATGGTATGGGCCGTTGAATGAGCAGCATCAACTACCACCGCAAGATGATCATTTAATATTTTACACCTTTCTGCAATTGAATTTACGGGAATTACATGGCCTGTTAAATTAATTGTGTGGGTTAAATGCAACATTCTGGTTTTGGATGTCACCAATTGCGAGTAAGCATCAATAATTTCCTCATCGTTTTTAGGCAATAATGGCACATTCGCAACTTTAATTACAATTCCAAAACGGGCCGAAGCTTGCTCAAATGCCTCCACCATACTCCCGTAATCTTGATTGCCAATAATGACCTCATCGCCTGATTTCCATGGAAAACCCATGATTAAAATATTCAAACTTTCAGTGGTATTTCGCGTTAAAACCAATGTTTCAGAATCGACACCTAAAAATTCAGAAAGATGTTTTCTGGCACTCTCAATTTCGGTTTCCTGAACCGTTCGCATAAACTCAGAAGTTTGGGTATTGATATGATTTTCAGCCAATTGATGAAATTTCAAAGTACTGATTGGCTGGTGTGAAAAATAACCGTGTTCAAATTGAATGAAATCTTTTGGTCTATTGAAAAACTTCGAAACTTTCTTCCAATATGCCTCGTTATCGAACTTTTTGCTGTCCGCAGAAACTGATTCCAATGCTTTTAAAGAT
>CAIRMY010000320.1 GCA_903879775.1 uncultured Bacteroidota bacterium | reverse complement strand
TTATAAAATAGCAAAATATTCTAAATTGGGTCAATTAATTTGGGTTTTTAAAGGTTATGATACTGCCTCTAATTTTATTCAAACAGATTATCCAACTGGAATTTCTGTAAATAAATCAAGTCAAGAAGTATATTGTTTAGATGAAGGAACAGGTATTCATGTAAAATGGGGACTTTATCCTTATTACAAAAATCCATTATATCAGGTGATTCAGTTAAACAATAACGGTATATATGGGAATTTTAGATCTAGAATTACAAATGAAAACATTTACTATAATTCATATTTAAATTGCAATTCAAATTCAAAAATTATTTGCAATGGCTTTAGCACAAGCGGATTAAATTACAATTGTATCATAGACTTTCAAAATGACCAATCTTACAATCAAAAAAACCCAACGACCTATTTTAAATCCGCCATGATATATGCAATTGGTTCTAATCAATTCAACTACGGCGTATATCTCAAAGTAAATCAGCCAATTCCCAATATCGAAATTTTAAAATTCACAAATTCATACAATGCGAAATGGAAATCCGACTCTTTTTCATTAACCAGTAATTATTCAAAAAGTGGAATTTTATTTCAAAAACCTGAATCGCTCAAAAATGGTAAATTATTTGCAAGCACAACAGCAAACCTTATTTCAACAAATGATTCTTTTTTAACTTTTTTTGATGGCAAATCTCTTCGGATTTATAAGAATAGTAATGGCAAAACCATATTCGCAGATTCCATTATAAAATCGAGTAAATCAATTTCGTTTGGCGTTGCCATCGACCCCTGTAATAACATTTTTGTTGCCGGTGACAGCTCTAAAATTTATTGTTATCATTTGAAGGACACCATGTTGACACTTCAAAAAACTTTGACAATTGACAATTATAAACATCGCTATTTGTTTGATGTTGAATATGATGCGCAACGGAATTTGATTTATGCCACCGGCGATTCCATTCTCGCCTCTATCAAAAGTCCGTTTTCTTGCGTCGATAGCAGCATGGTTTCGGTGCTCGATTCTACCAACATCATCTGCTGGCAACCCTTAGTGGCAGGACTTAAAAAGTCTCTCTCTGAATCTGTGTATTCATTTGAGTGGACAGATACCACTGTCAATCAAGTCGTTAGAGCTGTCAACAAACTCGGCAACGCTACTGATACTTTGGCAAATCCTACCGAAGGACATACCTATAAACTCCGAATTATGAAGAATAAAACAAATCTTGGTTTGTTTAAAGATCTGTATTTCAATGTCTTAAAATCTTCAAAAGATACCCAAACGATTCATGCGTGCCTAGGCGATACCATAAAACACCCAAGATTGCCTAAATACTTCACCAACAACACCTTAATCAACGACACTTTATCTAATTTTGCAGGTTGCGATTCTGTCATCACCCTAAAATTGGTGTTTCACCCGCTATTTAAGGATACAATTCTAACCGAGGCCTGCATGGGAGACACTCTTCAATTTGGCAAGAAAAGTTTCACTTCATCGGCAAATTACATTGACACTTTAAATTCTATTTGGGGCTGCGATTCTTTGATTTGGAGGGACATTCACTTCTTTGGAAGCAGAGATACCCAACAATTCAATATTTGTAGGGGGAATACAATTCAAGTGGGGGCACACTCCTATTCTCTGTCTGGATTTTATTCAGATACCTTTGTAAATTTCAAAGGTTGCGATTCTATCTTATATACCAATTTAACCGTTCACCATGACACCACCTTTTGGTTAAAACATATCATCTGTGAGGGCGATTCAATAAAATTGGCTGGAAAGTTCAGATTCAAGTCGGGAGATTACACCGATAGCCAAAATACAATT
>CAIRMY010000319.1 GCA_903879775.1 uncultured Bacteroidota bacterium | reverse complement strand
CTTGGTATCACATATTCAGAATGTATTGCAGGCTCAATGTTTGGGAAATCAAATGTTGGATGCAGTGATGACCGAAATTGTGTTCGATACCCGTAAAATTTCGGTGCCCGAAAATGCAATGTTTGTTGCGCTTAAAGGCGAGTTTAGAAATGGACACGATTTTATAGCGCAAGCTTACAACAAAGGAATTCGTGTTTTCTTAGTCGAAAGTACTTATCAAATCGAAATTTCTCAATATCCAGATGCCTGTTTTTTGGTGGTTGATTCATCTTTGAAGTCATTGCAAACATTGGCAAAGCAACATCGGAAACAGTTTTCGTTTCCTGTGGTTGGCATCACCGGTAGCAATGGCAAAACGGTTGTAAAAGAGTGGTTGTATGAATTGTTACAATCCGATTTTTCGATTTATAGAAGTCCTAGAAGTTTCAATTCGCAACTTGGAGTTGCAATTTCTCTACTAGGAGTTGCTTCAGGAAACCAAATGGCCCTGATTGAGGCTGGAATTTCACAAACCGATGAAATGGATGCCTTATGGAAAATGATTCAGCCCTCGTTAACTGTTTTGACACATCTTGGAAGTCAGCACGACGCTGGATTTTCGAGCACAAGTCAAAAAGTATTGGAAAAAATTAAGCTCTGTAAAGATGCAGATGTGGTGGTTTTTCCGAGGGACATTGAAGCGTTCAACACTGAATTAGCGTCCCTCAAAAGAAAGCAACCTTTGACCCGATTGATCACTTGGGGATATACGGAAGGGTCTACATTTAGGTTACTGAATATTGAAAAAACGGAAACTGGTCAGATCATTCATTTTTACAACAGGGGAACAGAGCATTCGTTGGAAATTCCATTTTTCGATGAGGCTTCGGTTGCCAATGCAATGACATGTTTTTGTGTGCTTTATGCCTTTGAACGTTGGGATGAGGCGCATATTCAGAAATTTAAAAATCTGAAACCCGTTCACAACCGTTTAACCATTGAAAAAGGAAAACGGGGAAATGTGATTCTGAACGATAGTTATTCGAATGATATTGAGAGTTTGGCAATTGCCATCGATGTCATTCAGCGTCAGCAACCCAATTTACCGCTGATGTTAATTTTATCGGAAATGGAGCAGGTAAATTCCATATCTACGGATCAAAAAATTGCTCAGTTGTTGAATCATAAGTCTATAAACCGTATTATTTACCTCGGAAAACAGCGCCCTGCTTTCCCGGAAAATATTGCTATAGAACATTTTACGAACACCGAAGAACTGATTGCTTCTGGCAAATTGCTAGACATCACATCAACTGCAATTCTGGTGAAGGGAGCACGGAAGTTTCATTTAGAACACGTGGTTGAAATTCTAAAAGAACGTCTTCACAAAACAAGTTTAGAAATCAATTTAGAGTCGATAAAGCACAATTTTAGGTATTTCAAGCGCAAAATTGCGGACAATACAAAAATGATGTGCATGGTTAAGGCGTTTGGGTATGGAAGTGGCACTTTTGAGGTGTCGAAAACCTTGCAAGATCTCAATGTCGATTACCTGGGAGTTGCCTTTGCCGACGAGGGGGTTGCGCTGAGAGAAGCGGGCATTCATGCTCCCATTATGGTGATGAATACAGATGCTCAAACCATGGATGTTTTGAATCGATTTAACCTCGAACCTGTGGTTTACAGCTTGTCGAATTTACAAAGTTATATGACTATTTTGGGGGGACAAGAGGGCAGGATTCATTTGGAGATTGACACTGGAATGCATCGTTTAGGCTTCAATCACGCTGAGATTTTAGAGGCGGTAAAAATAATTCCTTCAAACATTAAGGTGATGAGTGTTTTCAGTCATTTAGCGGTTTCTGAGGATGAGAAATTAGATGCGTTTACGCAAAAACAAGCAGAAATATTTTTTGATGTTGCAACCAAAATTGAACAATTTTTGGGGTATGCCATTTTGAAACACATCAGCAATACTGGAGGCATTGAAAGGTTTAGCCATTTGCAAGGGAATATGGTTCGTTTGGGAATTGGGCTTTATGGTTTGGAGCCAAATGGCACTGAAAATGCTGAATTGCAACCGGTAGCAAGTTTGTTTTCAACGGTTACCCAAATTCATGAAATTGCTGAAAACGAGGGAATTGGTTATGGTTTGCATAACAATGAACCGAACAAACGCCGAATTGCAACCATTGCCATGGGCTATGCTGACGGATTAAGTCGGAGATATGGCAAAAAAGTTGGAGGTGTTTTAATCAATGGAATCGAAGCTCCCTTTGTAGGCAATATTTGCATGGATATGTCGATGGTAGATGTCACAAACATTCCTTGCATTGAGGGTGATAGGGTTGAGATTTTTGGTGAGCATTTGTCTATAAACAAAATGGCCCGCCGGGGCGGGACCATTTCTTATGAAATCTTAACAGGAATTTCTCAGAGGGTGCCAAGAATTTACCTTGGCGACAATTAATTACTTCACGAGGCAAGTCATTGGGTTTTTAAGGTTTTGGTATTTTACCAAATCTACTTTTAATGACCCCACTCTGATGTCGGTTTGAATACGCACTGGAACCTTGTTTTCGTCATCAGTAACCCAAACAGTCATTGCATCGGTGCGTTTAAAAACCCTATCTACCACAAGTTGAGGTTTGATTTTGAAACATCTTATTTTACCGATGTCCGATTTGATGACTTCTTTACCCATATATTTTACATTTAGGTTATAGATTTTGTTGTCGAGGTAAACATCAATTGGATAAGTTGTTCCAACGCTTGCATTGGCGTAATCTAAAGTTCTCATGTAATAGATGGCAGAAGCAACGTCTTGTGTGTATTGAGGGATGGTTAATTGTCCTTGCTTGTTCTTGAGCCATTTTTCTGAGTGGTTATAAATTGCAATGTCTTGGTTGAAGTAGGCGTTCTCACGAACGGTTTTAGCGTATCTAATTGGAGCTTGAGATTCGCCATCAACCCAACTTTCAAACTTATCTCTCACTTTATAAGCCCAATCAAAAGACTTTAGGGTTTCACCTTCTACCTTTAAATTGTAGGCACTTTTATTGTTGATTGTAAGGGGTTCAGAAACGGTCATGTTCACCAAACCAGCATTGATAATTCCATAGTGGATTCTATAGTTTAAAATTTCTCCAGACTGATAAGCAGTGTTTTCGATTTTTCTTTCTGTTGGGGCAACTTTCTCAGCTGATTTCATTGAAAAAAGCAATGCGCAAAAAACAGATAATCCCACTGCGCTGATGTAAAAAGTAACTCGGTTGTTCATAGTCGTTAATTTTAGGTTGTATACTCCTAAATACACTTATTTTTATATTTGCCCCCAAAAGATGAGCCAACTATTTTATTTGTTGCGATATTTGCAATAATGAATCAAGAAATTATTCTCACTTCTATTTCCAAGGGCAGCGGCTGTGGATGCAAAATACAACCGTCGGTGCTACAAGAAATGTTGCAGGGATTAAATGTAGATTTAGCAAAATACAATCAATTGTTGGTGGGCAACCATTTGAACGATGATTGTTCAGTATATGATTTGAGGGATGGACAATTGCTGTTACAAACGGTTGATTTTTTCACACCCATGGTGAATGATGCTACAATCTTTGGTAGAACGGCTGCTGCAAATGCGCTGAGTGATATTTATGCAATGGGAGGACGTCCGATTATGGCGAATGCCGTATTTAGTTGGCCGCTTGATATTTTACCTGTTGCAATGGGTAGAGAAGTTTTAAAAGGAGGGATGGACTTAGCCGGTGAATTGGGGGTTCCAGTTGCTGGCGGACACAGCATTGATGGAAAGGAGCCTATTTTTGGATTGAGCGTTACTGGCTTGGTGTTAAAGGCCAACTTAAAAACAAATGCCGATGCACAAATCAATGATGTTGTTTACATGACCAAACCTTTGGGAATTGGCATGTTGGCGGCTGCTCATAAAAGAGGCATTTCAACGCCTGAACAAGATAAAGCTTTGTATGATTTGTTAACATCTACAAATCAGATTGGATACGAATTGGGTAAAATTGGTGGGGTACATGCCATGACGGATATTACTGGATTTGGATTTTTAGGTCATTTATTGGAGGTTTGCAAGGCTTCTGGTGTAGGTGCGGAAATTGAATTCATGAATGTCCCTCTAAAAGAAGAAGCGAAAGCATTGGCAAGTTCTTTTGTTTTGCCCGACAATGCAATGCGCAATTGGAATGCTTATGAGAAGGAAGTTCAGTTGAGCAATCAGGATTCATTTGCATGGATTGTAGATCCACAAACCAATGGCGGATTGTTATTTACAGTTTCTGAGGAAAGCAAACTTGATGTAGTTAAGCTATTTTCAGACAATGGTTTACCGCTTTATGAAGTGGGTAAAATTGTTGAAGCTGGAGTTGTGGTTAGGTAATAAAAAAAAACCTCCTAAAAGGAGGTTTTTCAGATGTTGGAATGCTCAATATTATAATTTGTACATCGTAGATTTCACTGCTTTTACAATTCTTTCTACGTTTGGCAAATAAGCTTCAACGAATGTTGGAGCGTAAGGTAAATTTGTGTCCATGCTTGTTACACGGTGAACTGGAGCGTCTAGATAATCGAATGCTCTGCGTTGAACAATGTGACTAATTTCTGAACTGATGCTTGCCAAAGGCCAAGCTTCTTCAACCACAACCAATCTATTTGTTTTCTTAACAGATTCAATCACAGTGTCGTAATCAATTGGTCGAACTGTACGTAAATCGATTAATTCAACACTAATGCCTTCTGATTCTAATGCTTGGATGGCATCGTAACAACGAAGCATCATTTTACCGAAACTCACGATTGTGACATCTGTTCCTTGTTTCACTACATCTGCTTTTCCGATTGGAATGATGTATTCTCCATCTGGAACCATGCCTTTGAAACCATACATTTGCTCACTTTCCATGAAAATCACCGGATTTTCATCGCGGATAGCGCTTTTCAACAAACCTTTAGCATCTGCGGGATTTGAAGGCACAACCACTTTTAAACCTGGAGTGTTTGCATACCAGTTTTCAAAGTTTTGAGAATGTTGTTGAGCCAATTGACCAGCACTTCCTGTAGGACCGCGGAAAACGATTGGACATAAGAACTGACCATCGCTCATGCTATTGATTTTAGCGGCTGAGTTAATGACTTGATCGATTGCCACCAATGAAAAGTTGAATGTCATGAATTCGCAAATTGGGCGTAACCCATTCATGGCAGCACCAACTGCAATACCAGCAAAACCAAGTTCGGCGATTGGGGTATCAATGACACGCTTTTCACCAAATTCATTTAACATACCTTGGCTTACTTTATAAGCACCGTTATATTCAGCAACTTCTTCTCCCAATAAAAATACGCGGTCATCTGCACGCATTTCTTCTTGCATGGCCTCACGAAGGGCTTCACGGAAAGCAATTTCTCTCATAATTAATTCTAAATGAACGGCAAAATTAAGCAATTGCAACCAAGAATGCGAGAAAATCGAAGAATGGATTAATTCAATCGTTTTGACAAAATTCCTTCTACATGCTGAAAGAGTTGTCTGGGCCCGAGTTTACGCCACAATACGTCGTCTAAGTCGCCCCCAAAATTTAGGTAATAATCGATATGATTTTTTCTAAATTCTTCGAGTACATGTTCTCTAAAATTGATGAGGGATATCCAACCGTCTTCAACATCTTGAAACCATTCCTCATAGTAACTATCGTCGGAGGCGTGAAAATTCATGATGCTTTCTCCTATTAAAATAAATTTATTGATGCCTTCGTTGCCCATTATTTCGAGTACTTCACGTTTCAATTGCATAATGTCGTTATACAACGCATCATTCCATTCACCAATCATTTCGATAATTACGAATCCTTCTTCATAATCAACAAATAAAATTTTGATATATAAAGTGCTACTTCCAAAATGATCCCATTGTGGGTGAATTAGATAATTATAAACGGTTTTGTCGTAATAAAATTCGCTATATTCTCTGCCATAAAATGGAGAGGCGCTATCTTCCGCCGCGCTGTATATATTTAACCAAGCAAAGTGAGGTTCAATGTCGTGCACGTTACAAAGGTAAGAAAAATCGAAAAGGTTTATGAAGGTTTATAAGGGTTTATGAATCGTTGTTGGGGCGAATTCAATTCGCCCCAACATTAAACAATAAACCTTAAATTTTATCTTTTATCTTCGCAGCGGATGTCGAAAGCGTTTTTTAAAAATCAATTGTGGTTGCAAGCCTTAAATTGGCTCATTAAACCATTGTGGATTTTTGCAATCGAAAGAACGGTTCAATTGAAACTTGGCGACGAATGGTATGGTAAGTACTTCGTTGTGTTTAATTTAGGATTGCTTTTTGCCGTTCTGTTAGATGCCGGTTTGAACAATTACATCTCTCGTGAAATTTCTGCGGCAGGAAGGCTTGTACACAAAAAACGTATTTTAAGTTTGCGTTTGATCTTGGGGTTGTTATATCTGATTTTGGTGTTTGCCGCAGGGCTGAATCAGAATTTAGATCTTAAATTATTGGCATTGGTGGCGCTCAACCAAATTTTGGCCTCTTTTTCGTTGATGTTTCGTGCGGTTTTGCAAGGCCGACATCGATTTATTGCCGACAGTATTCTCAGTGTTTTAGACCGTTTTGTTGCCCTCATTTTATGCAGTGGATTCTTGTATTTTTACGAAAATCAATTCATTGCTGAACAAGGAATTACCTTATTTTTAATTGCTCAAACTTGCGGTTATTTTCTTGCGGTTATTCTGGGGATAATTTTAGTGAAAAGGACAGATAATGCTGAGCCTCCAACCGATTACACGGCTACTTTGTCCCTCGAAAATGAAACCCTTAAAAATTGGATTCAGAAGGTGGGATGGTTTGCCGTGATGGCATTTGCAATGAGCGTGTTTACCCGCGTTGACGCCTTAATGATTCGCCAATATTCTTTAGATGGTTTAACCACATATTTAAAGCCTATTTCGGAGGGATATTATCAGGCTGGGATTTATGCTCAAAGTTATCGCTTACTCGATGCTGCGCTTATATTTAGCACCCTTTTAAGCACTCAACTTTTACCCATGTTTACCCGGAAAATTGCGAACAATGAAAATGTTAAAGGCATTCTGAAAATCGCAACTTTGGTGGTGTTTTCTATTGGAATCACTGCTTCTTTGGTGGCTATTTTTGGAGGAAATTTCATCCTTAATTTTATCTACAAATCTGGGTATTCAAATCCAGCTGAATTGGCGTATGCCTCAAAGATTTTTGGAATTTTAATGACATCTTTTTTACCGATGGCGGTCATTCATGTGTTTGGAACATTTGTAACTGCTTTAGGACAAATGAAATGGCTGGCATTTATGG
>CAIRMY010000318.1 GCA_903879775.1 uncultured Bacteroidota bacterium | reverse complement strand
TTTATTGGAAAAAAGAAAATGAATACATAAAATCAATCCAAATAGATCATCTCTTGATATCCCCTTCGGGAATTTTCTTGATTGAAACTAAAAATTGGAGTAAAGATTCAATTGGCAATATTGATTTAAGGTCTCCAGTGTTGCAAATACAAAGATCTGGTTACGCATTTTACAGATTTGTCAATAGTAAATTAACAAACAAATGGAAAATACTTTTGTGGGGAAGTAAGAAAATTCAAACTAGAAATATTATTGCGATGATAAATTCAAAGCCTAATGAAGAATTTCAATTTGTTAAAATCCTCAATCCTTCAGAAATTTCAGGATATGTTCAATATTTTGGTAAAGTATTATCTTCTCAAGAGGTCATATCTTTGGTGGGTGAATTAAATGAATATAATGGAGCCGCAATTTCGTTGTAATTTGTCTTTGTAATTGTATACGCCGTTTTGGTATTTTGTTAATGTCCCCCTAAAAAATCAGAGTGACAGAAAAGGCCCTAGAGAATGGCAAGCTCCATAATTTTAATTTTGCTTTAACCGAAAAAAAAAACGATTTTTGCGTTTTATTCATTCTAAATCTATTCATGGAAATTTCAATTACCCTTCCAGACGGTGCGCAGCGCAATTACCCTAAAGGGGTGACTGCAATGGACATTGCATTGTCTATTAGTGAAGGACTCGCGAGAAACGTGTTGTCGGCAAATGTCAATGGTAAAGTGCAAGATGCAAATTTGCCTATAACGGAAGATGCTCATTTGTCGCTTTTAACGTGGAAAGATGATGATGGTAAGCAAACCTATTGGCATAGCTCAGCACATTTGATGGCTGAAGCCATTGAGGCCTTATTTCCAGGTGTTAAACTGGCAATCGGACCCTCAATTGCGAATGGATTTTACTACGACATTGATTTTCTTGATTATAAATTTACGTCGGAAGATTTCGACAAAGTAGAAAAGAAAATGACGGAATTGGCGAAAACCAATTCTGAATTTAAGCGCTCTGTGGTTTCAAAAGCAGACGCTGTTGCATATTTCACGGAAAAAAATGATCCTTACAAATTAGAATTGATTCAAGATTTGGAAGATGGTCAAATTACTTTCTATGAGCAAGGAAACTTTACCGATTTGTGTAGAGGTCCACACATCCCGCATACAGGTCACATTAAATCTGTGAAATTGTTAAGTGTTGCAGGTGCATATTGGAGGGGGAGTGAAAAAAATAAGCAACTGACCCGAATTTATGCAATTACGTTTCCGAAACGTGCAGAATTAGATGAATATCTAATGATGCTTGAGGAAGCGAAAAAACGCGATCATAGAAAACTAGGTAAAGAATTAGAGATTTTTGCGTTTGACGATGATGTTGGACCAGGACTTCCATTGTGGTTGCCAAATGGTGCAGCAATGATTGAGGTTTTGGAGGGATATGCGAAGAAAACAGAACGTGAAGCTGGTTATGACCGTGTGAAAACACCTCATATTGCCCGTGAAAGCATGTATTTAAAGAGTGGTCACTTACCTTATTATCAGGAAAGTATGTTTCCTGCCATGGATATCGATGGCGATAAATACTACTTGAAAGCAATGAACTGTCCGCATCACCATAAAATTTTTGATGCGTTGCCAAGAACCTATAAAGACTTGCCAATTCGTTTGGCTGAATATGGTACTTGTTACCGTTATGAGCAAAGTGGGGAGTTGTTTGGATTGATGCGTGTGCGCAGTTTGCAAATGAACGATGCTCACATTTATTGCATGGAAGAACAATTTGAAAAAGAGTTCAGAGCGGTGAATGCCTTGTATTTGAAATATTTTGAAAAGTTTGGTATTGAGAAGTATGTGATGCGTTTTAGCAAGCATGATCCTGCCAAACTAGGACAAAAATATATCGATATGCCTGAATTGTGGTTGAAAACAGAAGCCATGGTGAAGGGTGTATTGGATAGCATGGGTGTAAATTATGTTGAGGTCGACGATGAAGCGGCTTTTTACGGACCCAAAATCGAGTACACGCTGAAAGACGCGCTCGGCCGGCAGTGGCAGTGCGGGACCATTCAGGTCGATCCCAACCTACCTGAGCGACTTGATGCCGAGTTTGTGGGCGAGGATGGCGCCCGTCATCGCCCGCTCATGCTTCATCGCGCCATCGTTGGCAGTCTTGAGCGTTTCAT
>CAIRMY010000317.1 GCA_903879775.1 uncultured Bacteroidota bacterium | reverse complement strand
TTTATTGGAATCAACATTAGCATCAATGGTTGAAGGTTTTGATACCGTTTCCATATTTTGAGTTGTTGGTGGTGTTTCTGTAACTGTATTTTCAATGACTTTAGTCTCTTCTTTAATCTCTTTAATTTCAGATGGCTTTGTTTCAACTTTAGTCTCTTTAATCTCAGATTTAATCTCTTTAATCTCAGATGGTTTTGTTTCCGATTTTAAGGATTTGTCTGATGGTAAATTTTCAACAGATTTTTCGCTTGTTTTGCTTGAATCAGCAACTGATTCGGCAGGAACGACTTCAAATGATGGCGCTTCGTTTGTGATTTCTGATTCATCGTTCATTGACTCGCCTAAGAAACCATAAGGGCAACCATTGTTAGACAATACACCAAAGACTTTACGGCAGCTATCGCGTTTATCGGGAACTCCATCATTGTCCTTGTCTTTATTCATGCCAATCATAAAGTTTAATCCAAAGCTAGCTGCAACTGTGGAAGCATTTCCATAATCTGCAGCGCCATAAATATCACTAATGTTAAAATATGGTTGAATGACACCTAGATTTAAACTTGCACCCACACCCAATCTGTGTTGAGGGAATGAAAAGTCGTACAGGGTATAATTCGCTCTAATGTCAAATATTTCTCCAAGTTCTTGGTGTAAGCCTGTTGATATGAATGATTTATTTCCAAGAACACCAAATCCAGTACCAAATAACATTTGAACATTTGTTCTTTTAAAAGGGAAAAATTCAACACCAAGCGTAAATCTTGGTTTTAAATTTGTGGTATAACTTGAAACTGCTGTTGAATTGCGTACAAATTTTGAATTAAATGAATCTTTGATTTGCGTGAAAATATCATTTGAATCATTGTTGTTCATTTGTTTGAATTGAGTGGTATCTAGTCCTTTGAAAACCCAGCTCGCTGCGTTCATTGAATGCTTCATTGCACCTTGGTCCCAAACAATACTTCCTAAATTTTGAATGGCCGCAGAGATTCTGAATCTCTCATTTAATCGATAAACGCCTCCAATATCAATTGAATATCCACGATTGCTCGACAATCCGAAATTAGAAATACCGTCGGTTATTTTGGTATCAAGGTTTGCATTATATGCAGAATCCAACAACATGGATGGATCAACGCCCAACATAGAAGTTTGAGCATCAAATGCAGAACTTAAGGTTAGTTGATAGATTGATGCAACACCGGTATCGGTTTTGATATTTGCATAACCATTATTCATGGCAACATTCGCAAGCCCATTCAAATAAGCTAAATTAACGCCTATTGAAAGTTCATTGTTAATTTGACGGCCATAAGTAATTTGATTTTTTAAATAAGAAGTGAATTGAGTTCCACTAAGATCAATGCTTGCAGTTTTGCCTATGTAAGCAGCATTTCCAAAGAATGCTAACCCAAATAGATCTCTTGGCAATCTCAATGCGCCTTCAGCAACAATACTTGAGTTGAAACCGAAAAATGCTTTTTTGCTTCGAATCCCGAAATTGAAGATTTCTGTGTTTGAAAAAATATCTGCACCAAATTGTGTTGAGTTACCTTTAATTAAATTGGCAATTGAAGTTGAATCTGATTCATTTTTATTGAAAAAGGTATTCAAGTTAACTTGATCCAATGTAAAAGAATTGGTAGATCTAAATCCGAAAGAGAATTTGTATTGAGGTAAAAATCCAGGATTTGCAAGTGCCGATTGATGTAAATGACGGTTGTTAAAATCGAAATTTAATTGAGCCTTCACTGAATAAATTGCAGCAAAAGCAGCAGCGATAGAAAGAATTCTTGTTTTCATCGTTTTATGTGATTTATACCGTTTTACCTCTAAAAGCAATTGAAATATCTAACTTGCAATCGGTGTAGATGCTCACCGGAGTGTTTCCACTATTGTATGTGTTGAATTTAGTTTTGATCAAAATATATTTGCATTTTTGATCATTCAATTTAATTAATTGAGATCGGTTTAAAAGAATTGAAGACATGTTTTCAGTTGATTTAATGACTCTGCCGTTGGCATCTGGTTCTCCAGAGAGTAGCAGCGTAACATCCTTTAAAGAATCTATTTTCGAATAATTTTGATCTGCAAAAATTAAATCAATGGTTCCTCCCATTGGGAATCCATTGGTTGTTTTGATTTTTAATTCCAAAAATGAAAAATCAGTTTTGTTTTGCAATGCATCATTCACGTCAATTGAATCTGTTAATTCAAAATCTTTTGCAGTGAATGTCATTGGAATATCGGCATCAAAACCAACATTAATAGAGCTTGTTTTTACAATATGATCAGTATAACCTTTAAAACCATATGGATTCATCACTGCTTTACCAACAATATTGAATTTTGTTGCAGGCATTCCAAGGCAATTTACAATATTTGAGTTTGATTTATTGATTGGGAATGTTTGAGACTTCATTTGACCTTTTTCAGCAATTGTAGGGAAGGGGAACTTCATTGTATCGACATTCATAGGTAACGATTGATTTTTATCATCGATACTTGAAATGTCTAATTTTACCATAATTGGCACTCCAAATGAATTGTCGACATACACATTCATCATTGGGTTTTCAATTTTAATGCCTTTTCCAAGTTCTGCCAATTGGCTAACATCTAAATCATTAATGTCGATGTTAAATGTTTTTGAACCTAAATATCCATCTAAATAAGCAAACTCAGCTGAGGCTGGGTCAATTGTAATCTTAATGAAATCAGATGAATCGAAATCAACGAGTCCAACTGAAGCCTTAATATTGGTTGCAACAGTGGCTCTTAAGATATTGTATTCCTTGGATGCGTCGGCCCCTAAAAAGAGATTTGAATTGCTGAAATCAATGTTGTTATTGACGGTGTTTTTAGCAATTGCATTAATATTAATTGGCGCTAAAGCAACTGATGACTTAGTTGCATCTGGGAAATTTACAGATAACGTAACATCATTAGGGAATTTTGATTCAGTTGTAACTGGAACGTTCGCAGACCCGAATAAGATATTTCTGAGACGTGCATCATTTGAAGGGTCTGATAAATCTAAAACTAGATCTTGGCTGCCAATGGTTTGAGCTGGAATGATTGCACGGCCACCAATGCAGCGCATATTGGTTGCTGTAACTTTAAACTGAATATTGTCAGTAGTATCAATCAAAACTGCGCTAGATGATTGCGCTACATCCGTAACAGGTAAAATGTAACTAAGGCTATTGCTCAATGTTTTACCTGCCAAATCAATGCTGTCAGATCCTGTATTTCCCGGAGCAATATTCATGATTTTCACCATCCCTAAATCATGTGGAGTGGGTAAATTATCAATGATTTTAATTTGAATTTCGTTAATATTGGTAGGAAGGTTGTTGATAATCGAAAACTTCAGAAATCCTTTCGAAATTTTCAAATTTTCATAATTTGTATTTTGCGCAAGACTCGTCGGTGTTGTTGATGCAGATGTCATAGCAGGGAAAATATCATTTGTTCCATGTTTTGCTCTGAAAATTGCAATTGTTGTTGGATCCGTCGAAGGGAATAAACTAAAGATTGTGATATCAGAAGTTTCATTAATATTCGGCACAGAAATTTCACCCATACTGTATTTTACAGTGCTAGGTTTTAAATGAATATCCTTCAAAATTGAATCTGCGCTCAATTGAAATACAGAATCTTGTTTGAATTTCAAATGAATGAGTCCATCTGGATCATATTTGATAATATCACTTTTCTTTAAAATTTCCCAAGCTTTCACTTGAGTGGTTGCAAGAGGGGTTAAGACTTCTGGACGAATACCATTGTTGTATTTATTAAAGTCCAATTCGTTTTTTTTACATTGTGTGTTTAAAACCACAATGGCTAAAAAAAACAAGTTTACAAATTTATTGCGTAATTTCATTTTATTAAGTTGTTGATTTGTATTTTGTTAATATTCTTTAATGGCGAATTTCAATTCAAATTTAAATGAATAATTTGACATAAAAACAGAAACTGATGGAATTTCATTATTTCTTAATCAATGAAATTGAATCAGGAGCAATTGTAATGTATCCTTCTTTGTAGAGTGCTCCAATTGTTTGTTTAAAAGTTTTCTTACTCATTTGGAGCGTGTCTTTAATTTCATCAGGATCACTTTTATCTGATAAATGAAGATAAC
>CAIRMY010000316.1 GCA_903879775.1 uncultured Bacteroidota bacterium | reverse complement strand
TGAAAAAGAGAATCTTGGAATTGCTGATTTTGTGATTGTTGTGCCTGAGAATATGACTAGAACTTACAAGTAAGCGAATTTAGATTATTCATAATGCTATTAGATTCGTTTCAAAGGGTCCATAATTATTTAAGAATTTCACTCACCGATCAATGTAATTTTCGTTGCACTTATTGTATGCCCGAAGAAAATTATCATTGTCATAGTGGCGAAGAACTCATGTCGCCCAACGAAATCTTAAAACTCACAGAACAATTTGTGAAAATGGGGGTTAACAAGGTAAGACTTACTGGCGGCGAACCCCTAATGCGCAAAGATTTTTCCGAAATTTTAAGCTTGATTTCTACTTTGCCAATTAAAATCACACTCACCACAAATGCTGTTTTGGTAGATAAATATCTCGATGACCTGAAAAAAGCCGGAGTAAAATCAGTTAATGTGAGTATTGATTCATTAAACGAAGATGTCTTTTTTGAAATCACAAAGCGCAATCAATTTCACAGGGTTTGGAACAATATCTTACTTCTTTTGAAAAATGACTTTGAAGTAAAACTCAATGTGGTGGCAATGAAGGGGCATATTGAAAAAGAGTTTTTGGATTTTCTGAACCTTACCAAGATTTACCCTTTAGAAGTTCGATTCATTGAGTTTATGCCCTTTTCTGGAAACGGTTGGAATAGCAATATGGTTGTGACCGCTTCCGAAATGTTAAATTGGGCCAATCAGTCGTTTTCCCTCAGAAAAATGGACGATTTGCCGCATGCTACCACTAAAAAGTATGAGATTGAGGGACATTTGGGCAGTGTGGCCTTTATCACAACCATGACAAGTCATTTCTGTGGCGATTGCAACCGATTGAGGTTGACGGCTGAAGGGAAAATGAAGAATTGTTTGTTTGGGAAAGATGAAGTGGATTTGCTTTCAGCGCTTAGAGGGAATGAGTCTATTGAATCGCTTATTTTAGAGTCTGTTCAAAAGAAACATCAAACCCTCGGTGGTCAGTTGGTATCAGATTTTCATAAAATTGATGCAAATGCCATTGAAAATAGAAGTATGATTGAAATAGGAGGTTAAATGGTATCTGTTCAAGAAGCAATTGCTAAAATTCAAGAGAAAATTCATCAAATGCCCGTTGTTGAGCTTAGTTTATACAATGGCTTAGGTAAGGTTCTTGCCGAAAATGTAATAGCCAATATCAATGTCCCTTCTTTTGACAATTCTGCGATGGATGGATATTGCTTTAAATGGATTGAAGGCCACAATGAATATGATATTGTTGCACAAATTCAAGCTGGTGACACTCAAAATATTGCAATTCGACCCTTTCAATGTGCCAGAATTTATACTGGGGCAATGATTCCTCAGGAAGTAGATACCGTAATTCAGCAAGAACTCGTATCTGTTTCTGATGGTAAAATAACAATTGATTTACACAAGGCAAAAAAAGGTGCAAATATTCGAACAGAAGGTTCGCAATCTAAAATTGGCGATATTGTGGCTTCTGCTGGTACTAAGATTTCACCTTCTTTGTTAGGCTTGTTGGCATCCAATGGAATTGAAAAAGTTAAAGTATTTGATGAACCAAGGATTGCTATTATTATAACAGGTAATGAATTGGTAAATGTTGGATTTCCCCTCGAGAAAGGCCAAATTTACAATTCGAATGAATTTGCACTTAAAGCTTTGCTTAAGGTTTGTGGATTAAATTACATAGATGTTTTTCATGCTGTAGATACTTTGCAAAGTGTAGTTGATCAAATTTCAAAAGCAAATGAAAGTGCCGATATTGTCATTTTAACAGGTGGAATTTCGGTTGGAGACTTTGATTTTGTAAAGTTGGCTATGCAACAAATTGGGGTTGAAGAACTGTTTTATAAGGTGAAACAAAAACCAGGAAAACCATTGTTCGTAGGTATGAAACAGTCGAAATGGTATTTCGCACTTCCCGGAAATCCGGCCGCTGTGATTACTTGTTTTAATCAATATTTAAAACCAACAATTGAAATGATGATGGGGCATCAACAATCGTTTTTACCCATTGCAATGTTGCCGTTAAAAGAAGACTATCATAAAAATGCGGGCTTAACTCATTTTTTAAAAGGGTTTTATACCTTTAACGATGTTGAATTGCTCAAAGGGCAGGAGTCATTTAATTTAGCTTCATTCAATATTGCCAATTGCATTGTGCAATTGCCCGACGATTTGGATATTGTTCAAAAAGGAACTTTAGTGGCTGTATATCAATTGCCTCAATAACTATGGAACTATCGTATTGGTTGATTTTTGGCATTCCAATAGTTGCATTTTTATATGCCAGCATTGGTCATGGCGGTGCAAGCAGTTATATCACTATTTTAACATTTGCTGGTTATGCAACTGCCATTGTAAAGCCATCGGCATTGATGATTAATGTTGTAATTTCATTGGTGGCCTTTCTCATTTATTTTAAAACGGTAAATTTTCCATGGAAACTCTTTCTGAATTTGGTTTTGTTTTCAATACCATTTTCGTTTTTAGGCGCAAAGGTGAATGTTGATCCAAGTATTTATAGGAAGATTTTAGGTGTATTGCTGCTATTTCCTGTTGCTCGTTTTTTAAACATTTTACCTGCCTCAGGAAAATTTAAAGTGGAGATGAAACTTTGGATCATTGCTGTTTTAGGTACAACAATTGGTTTTGTTTCTGGATTAATAGGAATTGGTGGCGGTATCATATTATCACCAATATTATTGTTGTTTGGTTGGTTGAATTTCAAAGAAACTTCCGCTGTAAGTGCTCTTTTTATCTTTGTAAATTCACTTTCTGGTTTGTTTTCGGTGTATCAACAAGGACAAATTTTCCAAAACATCCAAATTTCTGACCCCTTTTATAAAAATATGGGTTTCTTCATTTTACTCGCACTTTTAGGCGGTTTATTTGGCGCATTTTATGGTGCTAGAAGATTTAATCACTCCGTTTTAATGAATATTCTGAATGCTGTGCTCCTAATTGCATCTTTCAAGTTGATTTTTTGATTAATTTTGAGGGACAATGGGTCAGTTGCATATTAAATGTTTTGGAATGATTGCCGAGGTTGTTGGTGCAACCTATGTTTTGACTGATTTTCATGGCGATACTGAAAAATTGAAATTCCAATTATGCGAAACTTTTCCAAGATTAAAGCATTTAACATTTTCAATTGCTGTAAATAAAGTTCTAACAACCAACACGCTATTGTTGTCTGAAAATGATGAAATTGCGTTGTTGCCACCATTTTCTGGAGGTTAATGATGAAGAGATTTATAAGTCAATGTTCCCTTGATGGTTTTGGAGTTTCAGAACAGCTGAAATTGAAATCGGCTAAAGTACTTGTTGTTGGTGCTGGAGGGTTGGGTTGTCCCGTAATACAAGCCTTAAGTGCCGTTGGTATTGGAAATATTGGCATTGTTGATGCCGATTTGGTGAGTTTGTCCAATTTAAATAGGCAAATTTTATATGGCATTCACGATGTGGGTCTGCGAAAGTGTGATGTTGCAAAAAGAAAAATTTTGGAACTTTACGACGATATTCAAATAGACAGTTATCCTGAATTTATTCAAGAAAACAATATACGTTCTATCCTTACTGGATATGATTTGGTGATAGATTGTACCGATAATTTTGAAGTGCGCTACCTCATTAGCGATGTATGTAAAGAATTGCAATTGCCATTGGTGATGGGTGCAGTTTATGAATACCAAGCTCAAATTTATTCTTTTACTTGTAAAAGATTGTTTTCAATTTCTGATTTTTACCGCGATGTATTTCCTGAAATGCCCAATCCTAATGAAGTTCCAAATTGCAATGCCTCTGGAGTTTTGGGAATGTTGACAGGAATTGTTGGCAATATGATGTCGTTTGAATGTATTCAATATTTTGTTTCAGTAATACAACATAACAAATTGATAAATTATAACTTAAAAAACGGAGAAATTTTTAATTTAACCATTATGCCAAGGTCTATTAAATAAATATGGAAAAGAAAATTAAGAACATATTTGTTCAAGGATGTATATCTCCTGAAAAAATTGCGAGTTCAATTCAGAGCCACGGTACGAAGACGGAAATTGGCGGTCATAGTATTTTTTTAGGACAGGTGAGGGCAGATGCTTTAGAAAATGGGAACGTTGTTGCCATTGATTACACGGCTTATGAAGATATGGCACTTGAAAAATGTCATGAAATTAGAGAGTCTATTTTTTCGAAATATCCTTTGAGTTGTATGCATATTTATCACAGTTTGGGTAAAATTGCAGTTGGCGAAATATGTCTATTTGTTTTTACGTCTTCTAAACATCGCCGTGCTGCAATTGACGCTTGTAACGAGTTGGTGGAAAGAATTAAAAGTGAATTGCCAATTTGGGGTAAGGAAATCTTAGATACAGACGAAACTCAATGGAAACTAAACAATTGAAATGATTAAAATTACACACAAAAGCAACACTTTGAGAACTGCAATTGCAAAGGCAATTGTTCAAGTGAGTTTACCTGAAACCATTGAGGCAGTCCAAAACAATACTGTGCCAAAGGGTAACGTTTTAGAATGTGCGAGGGTTGCTGGATTATTTGCAGCAAAGAATACGAGCCAAGTCATTCCAGATTGTCATCCATTGCCAATTGAATTTACAGAAATACGTTTTGCAATTGGCGAAATGACCATTGAAATTGAAGCTGAAATCCATACAATTTATAAAACTGGGGTAGAAGTTGAAGCCATGCATGCTGCCTCTGTGGTTGCCTTAACCATGTATGATATGTTGAAGCCAATTGACAAAGGCATTGAGATTAAAAACATTCATCTCGTTCAAAAAACTGGTGGGAAAAGCTCCAAAAAGTATCCTTTAAAATCGACTGTCAAATCTGCTGTTATTGTATGTTCAGATACCATTTCTGATGGTAAAAAAGCAGATAAGGCGGGAAAGGTTATTCAAGAAAAACTGGAATCATTTGGGGTTGATGCTTCAAATTATAAGGTCATTCCCGATGAAATCAAAACCTTACAAGATTTGGTGAATGCTCATGTGCAAGATGGCATTTCATTGATTATTATCACCGGCGGAACAGGAGTTTCTCCAAGAGATACCACCCCCGAAGCCATTGTTCCAATGATAGAAAGAAGAATGCCTGGAATTGAAGAAACCATCAGAAACTATGGTCAGCAAAGAACCCCTTATGCCATGCTGTCGAGAAGTGTAGCGGGTTTTATTGGTCAGTCGCTCATTTTAGCATTGCCTGGATCTACCAATGGTGCATCTGAATCAATGGATGCAGTTTTCCCTGCAATCTTGCATATTTTTGATGTGTTAAAGGCGTTTCAACACGAGGGTTAGACTAGTCTAGTTGTTGGTCTAAAATGTAGATCATTGTTGCAATTGCAGCAGCACCAAGTTCCAATTCTCTTTTGTTTACAGATTCAAAAACATCTGTTTCTGCATGGTGAACATCAAAATATCTTTGTGAGTCAGGAATGAAACTGATGAGGGCAATATTGGGATTTGTTTTTTTCAATGGTCCAATATCGGCGCCACCACCTCCATTTTCTAAAGTTCCAACCCCATAGTCTGAAAGTAATTTTTGATAACATTTTACTTTCGATAAAATGCTGGTGTCTACACCAAATCCCCGAGGTGTAAATCCACCTCTATCGCTTTCTAACGCAGCCACGTGGACTTCTCCTTTAGTCTGGGTTAACGCAGCATAAGCGAGTCCACCTTTGAGTCCATTTTCTTCATTCATCCAAAATACAGATCTGATGGTATGTCGTGGTTTATAGCCTAGAGTTTTTAAAATTCTCAAAGCTTCAAAAGCGTGCATACAGCCCGCACCATCATCATGGGCACCTTCGCCTTGGTCCCAGCTGTCGAAATGTCCCCCAAAAGCAATGATTTTATGGGGGTACAAAGAACCTTTCGATTCTGCAATTACATTAGCGCTCAAACGATCTTCCTTGATTTGACAGTTCAATTCAATGTTGATTTGAAAACTTGTATCGTGAATGCTTAAGTAGTGTATGAGATTGGCATCTGCTGTAGAAACAGCTGCAATCGGAATTTTTCGGATTGAATCTTCATAATGCGAAACACCGGTGTGCGGATGATTGTCGCATTTATTGGTTACACTTCTTACCAAAACGGCAACTGCGCCATAAGGTGCACACCAAACTGCGCCATTCACACGTTGATTGACGCATCCACCGTAGGCATTGAATGTGTTGAGTAATGTTTCATCCATTGGGCGATTGAGAAGCACAATTTTATTTTTTAATGCTCCTAATTTCCCAAGGCTATCTAATTGTATTTTGGTTTGAATGGAAATTACTTTTGCTTGTACTTTTGCTCCAATTGATCCTCCCAATGCACAAGCAGATAATGAATACCAATTTTTTATGTTTTCTTTGAGATGGATTAAATTTTCACATTCAAAAATAGGATTGGGGGATTGAGTAAATGTAAAATTGGCAATTTTCTGTTGAAGGGTAACCAATTGTTTTTTGGTTATTGCCATTGAAATCAAAGAAGATTTAAATTGTACTTTTTCTTGGTTTCCTCTTTCCCAACGCGGAACCATCACCGGTTGTTTGTAAACACTGTCAAAGCGATA
This sequence comes from uncultured Bacteroidota bacterium, assembly GCA_903879775.1. Lineage (GTDB taxonomy): Bacteria > Bacteroidota > Bacteroidia > NS11-12g > UBA955 > VMCP01. The sequence continues at coordinate 11,969 of CAIRMY010000316.1, read as the reverse complement.
AGTATTGAGCATATTCATTGCCCAAACAATGCCTTTTTCAGCAGCGTCACTGCCGCTGAGTCGTGCACCTACATTTTTGCAGAGTTCACCTAGCCGTGCATATGAATGTCCTCGTAAAAGGGCTTCCTCATAAATTTTCTTAAAGAAAATACTGTCGTTTAGAGCATTTGATTTTTGCAATTGATTCATTTGTGCATTGAGGCACAACTGTATTGTAAATACAGAAAATATTGCAATATAAAGTCGTATTTTCTTCATTAACGACCTTTTATTGTGTTAACAATGTTAGTTGTATAAATGTTGTGGGTAAAGCCAGCACAATAGTTAAGTGTATGGCTGGCATTATATCCCCCTAAAAGCAAAATGAGTTTTTTCATATTTAAATATCAAAAATAGGAATAACTGAGAATATTCGTTTCAACATTTTTAAAAGAACGGCTCATACTTTAGACTGTCTAACATAAATTACACTTTATGAAAAGTAATTTTTCTATTTTTTGGAATGTGTACATTTGCCATACGCTATGGAATTTGAACGCTATAAAAATTATCGAAAAATATTGCTATTTGTATTTTCTTTACTGCTGCTTTGGCCAGCTTTGAACTCTTTGTCCAATAGCAATGATTTTGAAGTCTTTTTAGGTGCTTCAAGAAGAATGTTTAATGGTTTGGATATGTATCATGAAAAAGTGGTTTATGATCGTTATTTACATTACTATTATTCACCATTTTTTGCATTCATCTTGCAACCATTTGCTGCAATCATGGATTATAGGTTTCCTGAAAATTCAATTTTGCCAAATGTTGAATTGTCGATGATGTTGGTCAAATTGGTTTGGAACGTCTTGAACATGTTTTTCATCTACAGAATATGCAAGTATTTATTGTCGATCTTCCAATTTGAGACAGATAGAAAAGCTTTTTGGTTTTATTTAATCATGGTATTTTTATGCTATAGGTGGTTACATATCAATATCAAATATGGTCAATTAACAATTTTCTTATTGTATGCCTTTTTCGAGGCTTATTTCAGCACAAAATCAAAGGAATGGTTAAAGTGGAGTCCATTTGCTTTGGGTATGCAAATCAAAATATTGCCAATATTTTTCTATTGGAAAATGTTTTTAGATAAAAATTATAAGGCTATGATGTTGGTTTTTAGCTTGGTAATTGTAATTACGGTAATTCCATTTATTTTTTTAGATTCTCATTATTATATCATGGAATTGCAAATGTGGTTAAAGACAATCAATCCATTAAATTCAAATCATGTTGTGCAAACTGGAGAAGGTGGATTTATGGATATTGGTTCAATTGTAACCAAATACTTTACAATGTACAGGGTTCCAAATGAGCCTAGGGTTTGTTTGACTCAATTGAGTATTTCTCAAATGTTTTGGTTGACTCAAGTTCTAAGATTATTGATTTTGGGAGCAATTACTTATTTGATTTTAGAATTAAAAAAGATACCCCGACTTAAATACAATGATTATCTACAATTTAGTTTAATGTGTATTGGAATTCCAATAATTTTTCCGCACCAACGCGACTATTCATTTGCGCTTTTTATTCCTGCCTTGAGTTATGTAGTTTATTATTTTTTGAGGGACAGAGACATCTTGAAACCCATTCCAACTGCTTTCTTTTTTATTGGCCTTTTGTTAATGGGCTGCGTTGTTTTCTTTGAATTCTTTTCGCTTGATTTTCGATACTGGATTATCGGAGTAAGATTGATGGGTATCGGTGCAATCATTTTTGCAGTCTTTTTCTTTTTATTTATCAATCAACAAATAAAAAGCATGAAGGCAATCATTGCTAAACCTTAGTTATCGGCTTTCTAAAACCTTTTTTCGTTGAAGGATTTTAGTTTTGTCGGTTCCTAAGAATTTGTAATTCAACTGCATTTGATAGAACCTAGGTGCATTTAAATCTGCTGGTCTACCCATGAAAATATTCTGCGTGACATTGCTCGTTTGAAATTGAATTTTAATGCTTTCATTCAATCTGTAACCAGCTCTGATATCAGTGATTAAACCAGCGTTATTTCCGCTCTTCCAATTTGAATTTACTCCATCAATCAATGTTAAAAATGAAAAATCAATGTTTTCAAATGCGCTTTGGTATTTTTGACTAAATCCTATTTCAAAATCTCCAAGGCTAAATTGTATATCCCCTCTAAAAACATGGCGGTTTCTATACTTTAAAACATTTGTAGGGTTTGCTGCAGTATTTTTAAACGTCATGGGGTCAGAATTAGAGTGAACACCAAAAACGAAATTTGGATTATCTATTGTTGGGTTTGAGTAGGTGTAGCCTAACAACCATTCAATTTTATAGGTTTTATTTGAACCATCTTCATTTTTTAAATTTGTTGATTTTTCAAAAGCTCCAGCACTTTCAATTTCAAATCCTTGAATGGTGGTTGAGCCCATATTTACCGATTTGAAACTACCAAAATCGCCTATAAACCAAGATCCAAATGAGTATTCCATCATGTTTTGGTACTTGTTTTGGAAGATTGATAAATCAATATAAGTATTGAATATGCCAACTTTTTTATTTCCCAATGAAATTCCTTGTTTTAATCCAATTTCGAAATTATTGCCAGTTTCAGGCTTTAAGCCTGGGTTTGGGAGGATGAAAATTGCGCCTGTTGAAGTGGTCGTAAACATTTCCGCAATGCTTGGATATCTAAATCCTTCACCGTAAGATGCACGCAAAAAGGTAGCTTGTCCAAGTTGTTTGTTTATCCCTGCTCTAAAAACGGGCTTAGATGCAATGTTGCCATCCAAATTGTAATGTTCGTATCTTCCACCAATTTGAGCAATCCAACCATTTCGTTTATATTGTAATTGAGAATAAGCAGAACGATTTTCAATGATGTGATTGCCATCGAACATTTGTGCCTCAGATTTTGTATTGATTCTTACAATTCCTAGAGTTAGATCAAAGTACCCAAAACTTCTTTTACTCTTTAATTCAGAATAAAGAAGTACACTTTTGTTATCTTGATGTGACGATGTATCGCCGTTGTTAATTTTATTATCAATTGAAAAGTAACGATTTTGAAATTTATGTTTCCATTTTTTTCCATTCCATTCAATAATTGGGTCTATGTTGACTCTTCTTCCAGTATTGATGGAATAAGAACTATCTATACTTGTATAGCCTTGTTTATTGTTTTGCCAGATAAGAAATGAGCCCGTTTCACCGCGTTGTGTTCCACCGTTGAGCCATAATTTAAGAGGATTTAGAATGCTTTTTGAAGAAAATTCGTAACCGTATTTCCATCCAATTCTGACCCTGTAATCGCGTTCATTCATTCTGTAACCATCATCGTTGAGTTGGTTCCAAGTGAACATTAATGAATGATTGTCGATTTTTTCGGTATAACATCCATTTACCCCATAATTGGTTCGTATTTTATTGCTAAATTTAAGGTCGTCAGGAATTTGATAAAAGCCTGCAATTACATTTACATTTACATATTGTTGGTTTTTAATTGGTACTGATCTGAGGTTAACAATTCCATTAAGTGCTGAGGATCCGTAAAGTACAGAACCAGCATTTTTAATGACTTCAATACCAGAAACAGATTCGATTGGTAGGAAATTAAATGGCACAGAACCAACATCGCCGGCTAGCATTGGCATTTCATCTAAAGTAACCATGACCCTACTTCCGGCGCCATAGCTCCAACCGCTGCCACTGCGGATATTGATTTGTCCATCGTTTACAACAACACCTGGAACTTGGTTTAAAATTTTACCAGCGTCAAGGGTGATTTTATTTTCAATGAGGTAAGGTTTTAATAAAGAAATTCCTACCACACTTTCTTTAAGTTTTGTGGCATCTTTGTTTGTACTGATAATAACTTCATTTAGCCAATCGTAATTTTCTAAGCTGTTTTTATCATTTTCAATTTGAGAAAATGATAAATTGGTTAAAAAAAGACAAAAGAAACAAATAAAAGTATTTAAGTTCTTAAAAATTTCCATGTAAATTCGTGAACGATTTAATAACACACTACAATGATAAGAAAGTTTTTGAGTATTCTCGCAATTGCGGCAATGTCTTGTTCTAACAATGAAGTTCAAGGACAAATTTGTACGCCAGATGCTAATTTAAAAGTGCCAGGATTTTTACCTATGGTACTTCCTGACGCCCAAAAAGATGTGCCATATTCACAGGCAATTACGGTTCTAGCGTTTAAAGACACCAGCGTAAAGCAGGGTAATTTAACATTGAAGGTTTATATTGATTCAATGAAAATTACTGGAATTACTGGACTTCCGAATGGCATGTCTTATAACTGTTTAAATGCAAGATGTGTATTCACACCTGCGGCACTAAGCTGTGTTAAATTATCAGGAACTCCAAATGAGTCAGGTATTTTTCCATTGAAAATTGCAATTTTAGCATATGCAAAAGTTTCTGGTGTTTTACCAACAACTCAGAAAGATACAATTGAATCATTTGTGCTGAACGTGAGTGGATCTGCATCTACAATTTCATTGTCAAAAAAAGCACTTAGCATTACACCAAATCCAGCATCGCAAACTGCATTCGTAAATAGCGAAATTGAGCCGTTGATTTATAATTCTTTAGGTCAATTGCAATCTATTTCTGCTTTGAAGCAAGAGTTGGGTTATTCATTAAACATACAAAATTTGCTACCTGGTATCTACACTGTTAAATGTGGATTGAAATCAGTTAAGTTGATTGTAGAATAATGGATTCTAAACAGGAATTTTATTTAGAAATTCCAAAACGCAGGGCTGAATTGCCAGCTTTAATTGTTTTGGGAATTGTGGTTTTTGTAGGTTGGGCACTTCATTATGGTATTTTTAACACCATAGGTGGTTTACTTTGGTTGTTATTTGCAATTCCATTGCTCTTTTGGATCTACAAAAAAAGAACTGGTGAATACTTTGTGAGAGTCAATGAAGAAGGAATTGGCTTTCGTCAACATTTCTTTTCCAATTATGTTTATGTTCCATGGAATTATATGCAGCGTATTGATTATTTGGTTTTTGAAATAAATTTCATGATTAAAGAATCAGCGCAAGTTGTATGTTTTCCTACAAGTGGACTAGACGATAATCAAGTAGACGAATTGAAACAGTATATTTCTAAAATGGTCGAAATTCAACCTGTTAGCGAATAATATTATGTCGTTTAAGCCAAATTTTGATTTTATTGAGGAACTTCGTTGGAGAGGTTTGTTGCATGATGCCATTCCAGGCACACAAGAGTTATTAAATAAAGAGCAAGTGACTGCCTACATTGGATTTGATCCAACTGCAGATTCTCTACATATTGGAAATTTAGTTCCAATTATGATGCTTACTTTGTTTCAAAAAGCAGGCCATTGCCCTGTTGCTTTGGTTGGTGGCGCAACCGGAATGGTTGGCGATCCAAGTGGCAAAAGTGCCGAAAGAAAACTTCTAGATTTGGATGCGTTAAACGCCAATTTGGAGGGACAAAGACAGCAATTGGTTAAGTTTCTTGATTTTGAAAATCAAACAAATGCTGCCAAACTTGTCAATAACTATGATTGGTTTAAAGATTGGGGCTTTTTAGAATTTATTCGCGATGTTGGAAAACATATAACTGTGAGTTATATGATGGGAAAAGATAGCGTTAAAAATCGTTTAGAGGCTGGTGGATTGTCTTTTACTGAGTTTAGTTATCAGTTGGTTCAAGGGTACGATTTTGTGCATTTGTATAAACATGAAAATTGCAAATTGCAAATGGGTGGATCAGATCAGTGGGGAAATATTACCACTGGAACTGAATTGATTCGCAGAATGAAAGGAGGAGAAGCCTTTGCAATTACTGCCCCTTTAATTACAAAAAGCGATGGAACAAAATTTGGGAAAAGCGAAGGAGGAAACGTTTGGTTAGATCCAAAGCGAACTAGCCCTTTCAAATTTTATCAGTTTTGGTTAAATGTTGCAGATGAAGATGCAATTAAATTCATTAAGATTTATTCTTTAAAGTCAAGAGAAGAAATTCAACAACTGATTGATAATCATGCTGGCAATGAATATTTACGCAATTTGCAAAAAGCGCTTGCTGAAGAATTAACCATTAGGGTTCATTCACAATCCGATTTAGATATGGCCATAAAAGCGACTGATATCTTTTTTGGAAATGGTAGCAAAGCAGATTTGCTATTGTTAGATGAAAGTACCTTGTCTGCTTCTTTAGAAGGAATGGAAAAATATACCATTTCAAAAAAAGATTTAGAATTGGGAATTGTTGTTTTAGATTTATTGGCCGCAAATACTCAAATTTTTCCGTCAAAAGGTGAAGCACGTAAAATGCTTCAAGCGAACGGCTTTTCGATCAATAAAGAAAAGTTTACCGACGTAAATGGTATGATTAACAGTGATTATTTATTGCATAATAAATACATTGTGGCACAAAAGGGCAAAAAGCAATATTATGTGATTGAAGCCATTTAATTGGTGAATGGTGGGTTTTAACTAAAAATTATTGATTACCTTCGTTTTATGAAAGGCATTATTTTGGCAGGTGGTTCTGGAACCCGTTTGCATCCACTTACATTGGCTATTAGTAAGCAATTAATGCCTGTTTACGACAAGCCAATGATCTATTATCCATTATCGGTGCTTATGATGGCAGGAATCAATGAGATATTGATTATTTCTACACCTCACGATTTACCTCATTTTGAGAAATTACTTGGTGATGGTTCCCAAATTGGTTGCCGTTTTGAATATTGTGTTCAGCCTTCTCCAGATGGTTTGGCTCAAGCGTTTGTATTGGGTGCAGATTTTATTGGAAGTGATTCTGTAGCGCTCATTTTGGGCGATAATATATTCTTTGGTTCAAATTTACAGGAGACGCTAAACAGCTCTGTAGAACCTGAAGGAGGCATTGTATTCGCTTATCACGTTTCAGATCCTGAAAGGTATGGTGTTGTTGAATTCAATGATGAATTAAAAGCTGTTAGTATTGAAGAAAAACCGATTGAGCCAAAATCAAATTATGCGGTTCCTGGTTTGTATTTTTACGACAACCAAGTGGTAGAAATTGCCAAAAACTTGAAGCCTTCACCTCGTGGTGAACTTGAAATTACCGATGTCAATAAAATTTACCTTGAGCGAGGTGATTTACAAGTGAGAATTATGAGCCGTGGCACAGCTTGGTTAGATACAGGTACTTTTAATTCTTTAATGCAAGCAGGTCAATATGTTCAAGTGATTGAAGAACGTCAAGGACTTAAAATTGGTTGCATTGAAGAAATTGCATGGCGCCAAGGTTTTATCACTTCTGAAAAATTGATTGAAATTGCTCAGCCATTGAAAAAAAGTGGCTATGGTGTTTATTTAGAGAAGATTGTTGCCAGAAAATGGTAATCATCTCTGAAAAACCTGAATCCAATCAACTTGAAAGTCTTGCGGCATAGTCGCATTTTTTAATGCATCAAGATGTTCATGGTCAAGTGCATTATTTACAATGAGATACATGGGTTCTTGGTAAAATTGGCGCATCCATTTGTTTAATTTGATGGTTTTAACTTTAATGCCATCTGTATAAAATGTAATCTTTTTAGGTTCCCAATGGCACGCATAAATGTGGAATTTTTGGTCTGTGTCTTTTGGTAAATTAATGGATTTTACGATCATTCTTTTAGTGTGTGTTTCTGTTTTGCCCATATGAATGGTCATCGTTTGACGGTGAATTCTTTTTCCATTGTTTTTACCATACATTTCAAAAATATCGATTTCTGGGGGCCAATTTTTTTGTCCAGTTAGCCAAAAAGCTGGCCATGTTGCTGGCCCAATTGGGTTTTTACTTCTGATAGCAAAATAACCATATTTGAAACATTTCTGATTCAATGAATTGATTAAGCCAGTTCCGTAAGGTATTGTTATGGAATCTTTTGTGTTTTTATTAAAAGTTGTTGGTTGATATTCATTAAGCAAATGCAATAGCCCATCTTTTACAAAAACTTGATTCGGTCCGTAATACTGATGATGAAAATCGGGGTGGTAATTTCCCCATGGTTGTCCTTTCGACCATTTGGTTTCATCAAAGAAATTAAATGAGTCCACAAACGTTCTTTGCATATTTCGACACGTTTTTGGTAAAATAAGGCTATCAGAATTTTTAGCTGAAATGGTATATCTGATTTTTGAAAATGAGTTCCTGAAATCAAATGTGCTTTTGAAAAATAAACCAATTTTTGCTCTTGTATATCCCACTTTTGTTGAATCGCTATTGTTCTGTGACTTGCCTAAATTCCCTATGATACAGCAAAAGAATAGAATTGCAAATTTTAACAACCATTTTTTCATACTTGCAATTTACGCAGAACTTATTGAAAGTTAAATTTAATCATATGCTAGGTGAATAAAAGTTCTTTTAAATAAGAAAAATTCGAATCTTCGCTCATCCGAATAACTTGTTGTAACTTTGTGATGTGTCAGAATCACAATTTAACGCAGGATTTGTAAGTATTATTGGTATGCCCAATGCCGGAAAGAGTACTCTTTATAACCATTTGCTTGGCGAAGCCTTGGCAATCGTTAATCCTAAAGCTCAAACCACTCGCCATAGAATTATTGGTGTGAAAAATGGTGAAAATTATCAAATCGTTTATAGCGATACCCCAGGGATATTAAAGAAAACAAGTTATCAGATGCATGAAAAAATGATGCATTTTGTGAACGAAAGTGTTCGCGATAGTGATGTTTTAGTGCTTCTTATTGACATTCATGGAAAAGAATTTTCAGAAGATATCAAAGAAAAATTTCACCAAGCAAAAGCAAAAAAAATCATTTGTATCAATAAAATTGACACAAGCAATCAGGCTGAATTAGAGTCTGCTTTAATTCAATTAAAAGAGGAATTTGCCGCTGATGTTTATTTGTCAATTTCTGCATTGAATGGTTTTGAAACTGAAACGCTTGAAAAGTATATTGTTTCATTTTTGCCTCAACATCCTCCTTATTTTCCACCCGATCAATTAACCGACAGGTCAGAACGTTTCTTTGTGAATGAAATCATTAGAAATAACATTCTAAAAATTTACAGCGAAGAAATTCCTTATGCATGCGAAGTGTCTACTTTGGCTTTTAAGGAAAGTCCTAAAATAATTAGAATGAGCTGCGAGATTATTGTTGAACGTGAATCGCAAAAGCCAATTTTAATTGGTCAAGGTGGTCAAACAATGAAACGATTGGGTATTAATTCAAGGAAAGATTTGGAAGTGTTTTTTGGCAAACAAGTATTTATAGAATTGTTCGTAAAAGTACGTGAAGATTGGAGAAATAATCAGAACATGCTGAAACAATTTGGGTATGATTTTGAGTAAAACTAGAAAATTTTTCTTCTTTTTTATATTATTTGCGGGAATTTTTACCTGTTTGGCATTGATTTTACCAAAAAGTCAACGTCCCTCAAAAGTAAAAATTGTCAATTTTCCTTTTCCTAAACAATTAATTCCCAAAGACACCACCTATTTCGCGATGTATCGAAACAGGGGTGTTCAAGTAAAGATAATTCTACCCGAAAAAAAATTAGAAGGCATGATTTTGTTATTGCCGGGGTGGAATTTGCCAGATTTGGATTGGTCTACAAAAACGAGCGTTTGCAGCAAAGCACTCTCTATGAATTTTGGTTTGGTCTTCGTAGAAATGGGTAAAAGCGTTTATATGGATAGTTTTTATCCCTCAATGAGGAAAGATTATAAGTTTTATCCTACGAGAACTTGGCTTTGGGATACAGTCATCAAACCATTGCAGCAATATGGATGGTTTACGGCCGGTAGTCCGTCGTTTGTGCTTGGGCTTTCTACAGGGGCCAGAGGTGCATTGGTTTTGGGCATTGAGCATAGTTGCTGTATTAAGGCAGTTGCTGGCTTAAGTGGCGATTACAATCCGCTTTTAGACACTAAAGACGGGCTGTTGGTGAATACACTTGGCGCATATGAGAAAAATGCTTTCCGTTGGAGAGGTACAAATAACATTTCTTTGAGAAGTGAAGAGCTTAAGTGTCATGTGTTTTTAGCACATGGAGAAAATGATCAAATTGTACCAATAGCTCAATCATTAGATTTATGGAACCGTTTAGATAAATTAAAAGTTGATAAAAGCATCTTGCCTTATAAAAAACAGAGTCATGCAACTACAGTACAGAAGTCGCTTTTGAAACGCAGTGTTCTCAATAAAGATCCTAAAAAAGTGTGTTTGTTAACAGTGAAAGATTCGAATCACGATTATCAATTTTGGGAATACGCAGGTTTAAAGGCTCTCGATTTTTTTGCTGAGGTAAATGCTGCCAAACAGCCTAAATAAATAGTCCTATCACAATGACTTGCAATGCAAATATTATAAGGCCAAATGTAATTCCTTTTTTCCCTGATTGAACAAGTTTAACAAAGCTAACTTTGAGTCCAATTGCTGCCATAGCGATGGTTAGGATTGCTTTCCCAAAATATTCTGATGCGTCAAGAATTGATTTTGGAATTGGTATTAATGTGGTTAGAAACGTAATTGCAATAAAGGCAACGAGATACCAGGGAAGCTTAAAATGATCCTTCCAAGAAACAGCATTTTTTCGATTGATTAGGAAATTCATGAAAATAAGTCCAGGTGTCAATAACGCAACCCGAACCAATTTAACTGTAATTGCGGTATCGCCAATTTCTTTGCTCATTGCAAATCCAGCACCAGCAACATTTCCAACGGAGTGAAGGGTTCCACCTATGAGCATTCCAATTTTTTGAACGTCAACAATGTTTAACTTATTTAAAATTAAGGGAAGTGCAATCATGCCAACTGTTCCAAAAAGATTGACAACAGCCATGGCAATGGCAACGTCTTCTTTTTCTTTTTTGAGGGACGGCGACAGCGCTGCAATTGCTGAAGAGCCACAGATAGCGGTTCCAAATCCAACGAGAATTCCTGTAGAACCGGGACAATTAAATTTCTTAGAAAGGAAATATGTTAGAATTAATATCGAGAAAATGGTAAACGCAATAGTGAGAAAATTAGTTGCTCCAATTTTAGCAAAATTTGCGTAATTGATTCCAACGGCGAGAAATATGATTGAAAGTTCAAGCAGTTTTGAGCTTGTGTAAGAAATGCCAGATTCGAAGGATTTTGGGACATTGATAAAGTTACCAAAAATCATCCCTATGAGCAATGCAATGAGAATGCTATTGAACGCTGAAGGAGTGAAATTGCCTATGGATATGGCGGCAAGTCCTAAAACTAGACTGAATAAAATTCCTTTGAGGTTAGATTTAACGGTTTCGAGCATAATCGAAATGCAAAACTAGGGGAAAGTGATTGAAGTGTAGGTGAGAAAAGTTACAGAGTGTTCAACACAGAGAATTAAGGTTTATTTGTATTGAGCAATAGCTGAGAAATTAATTTTGTGAATTTTACATTCCCATGAATGCAAGTATGTTGAATGTCTGTGAAATCAGAAGTTTCAAAATCAGTATTGTCAATGAGGTTGAAAAAACGCACATTGGTCATTTTTTCTTTTTGTATTAATTCGGAAATTTTGGCGTTGTATTGTTTTTCTAGGTTCCAAATGCCATTTTTTTGGGTCGCTTTTTTAAATCCTGGACAGACGATTCCGTTATAGAGGATAAAGGTATTACTTGGCATGTTTTTCATATTTAACAAGGCCTTTTTTAAAAGCATCAGCTTAATGCCGTCAATTTTTGGATTTTGGTACCAAGGATGATTTTTGAAATGATTTTCGGAAAGATCTATTTGTTTGCAGGGGTAAATTCCATATCCTTTGTTTATTTTTTTCTCAAAAGATCCAATTTTTATTGAATCGATATTTAAAAATCTATTTAAAAACAAACTATTTTGTGCTTTAACTAGGTCAGAAATTCGAGATTGATAAAGCGATTTTTTCTCATAGAGTGAAAGCTTTGATAGGGCTTCTTCTCGAATGTAACCTTTATCTATTGA